>JBFFLJ010000030.1:0-20827 GCA_041554935.1 Candidatus Izemoplasma sp. | reverse complement strand
TAGTGTGACTATTTTTTGACGTTCTAATTCACTTAGTTTTAAGGCGTCAGCCAAAAACATTGGCGTAATTAATGTTCCGATTCCTAAATTTCCACTACCAGCAACACCGTACACAGTATAAATATCACCTTGCATTCTTTTACGCGAAGGAACAGTAATATGTTTACGTAAAAAGTTTGATAAATCGTACCAGCAATCAATTTGTTCTTTAAGGAGGTCTTCGACCAAGAATTTGCCGCCTTCAGTAATAATTTCTTGACGAGCATTTTCATATTGCAATTCAGCAATATGAAATAATTCGGTGAGCTCTGAAAAATCTGCGGCTTCGACGAAATCAAGGATTTCATCATAGTTCTCAATTTTATAGATATTTACTCGCTCTAATAATTGTTCTCTTTCGAATTCTTCTAACACTTCCCCATTTCGTTTGACAGAAACAACATTATCATAAGAATCTTTGATAATGATAACTGTTTCGTCCCCTTCTGTTGAACGAATTTTGAGTTCTTCATAAAGAACGGTATCCTCAAAACGTTTGTGTTTGATTGAAACTTCTATTTCTGCAAGTAGATCATTGATTTTATCAATTTCATCATTGGTTACATTTTCAAAAACACTTAATTGTTTGTTTGGATTCTTTAATAAAATACCCAAGGCAAGGGCTTTATCCAAGCCGCTTTTACGTAAGCCAGGGATTCCGACATTGACACTATTTTTATAAAGTTCTTCGCTCATCATGAGCTCAACACTTTTAATTTTTTTGTTACGCAATGTATATGCACCTATTGATGCAAT
Organism: Candidatus Izemoplasma sp.; assembly: GCA_041554935.1. Taxonomy (GTDB): domain Bacteria; phylum Bacillota_I; class Bacilli_A; order Izemoplasmatales; family Izemoplasmataceae; genus Izemoplasma. The sequence goes on along the minus strand of JBFFLJ010000030.1, from coordinate 20,032 downwards.
ATATCCAACGACACCAATATCTGTGCATCCCATCGTCTTCGTTATGTTTGCGTTGAGTAATCTCTTTACTGTTATGTTATCCAACAAAATCACCTCCGTCTCATTATACAATTAGTTATTTTTATATTCAATGTTTTTCAAGTAATTTAAATAGAATATCAATAAATTTTGTGATACAATAATCACAGTTAAAGGATGTGGCAATATGGCAACAATAATAACTGGTAAAAACACAATTTTAGAAGCACTTAAAACGAATCGAACTGTCTTTGAAATCTATGTCTTAAAAGGTTCTAACAAAGATGTTGTTTTTGAAGCAAATAAGCAAAAAGTCAAAGTAATTGAATACGATAAACAAGAACTTCAAAAGCTTCTTCCTCCAAATAATCAAGGAATTGGCGCAAAAGTAGAAGATTATCAATATCAATCGCTTGATGACGCAATTGGAAATGATAAGAAAAACAAAGTGTTTGTGATGCTTGATGGATTAGAAGACCCTCATAATTTAGGCGCTATTTTACGTAGTGCTGATGCATTTGGTGTCGATGGGATTATCATCCCTAAAAATCGCAGTGTCAAACTTAATGCGACCGTCGCAAAAGTATCGACAGGTGCAATTGAATATGTCAACGTAATTGAAGTCACAAATCTCGCGCAAACTATTAAGACTTTAAAAAACAACGGTTTCTGGGTTGTTGGTACCGATGCAGAAACGGAACAAACAATTCATGATATCGATATCGATACCAATTTATTGGTTGTGATTGGTAGTGAAGGTAGCGGTATTTCAAGACTTGTAAAAGAAAATTGTGATTATGTCGTTAAGATTCCAATGAGTGGTCATGTCAACAGTTTAAATGCGAGTGTCTCAGCGGCACTTGTTATATACGAAATATATCATAGAAAAGGGTGAGTTGATTGTTATTCAAACATAACGATTTTGAGATTATTTCCTTAGGACGTGAAGGAAATAATGAAGCACTTGAGTTATTGTTTGAGAAATATTCCCCATTAATTTATAAAAAAATATTTCATTTTAACCTGCAACGAGAAAAAGATGATATGTATCAAGAAGGGTTAATGGTGCTCCATCAATCATTGCTGAAATATGATGAAACTTTTAACAAAACATTCACAAAATATTTTGAAATGAATTTAGAACGAAAATACATCTCTATTGTTTCAAAACAGGCAAGACGTTATCAAATCTTTAATCAACATGTAAACTTCATCTATGAGAACAATCATGCTGATTATCAGGAGAGTATATATTTTCAATTATACAAAGAAGAAATTTCAAAAATCCTTACAAAAACAGAGAATTTAGTATATACTTTAAGAGAGCTACAAAATTACAGTATCCACTATATTAAAGACAAATATGGTTTAACTGAAAAGAATATTTATAATTCCCTCTATCGAGCAAAGCAGAAAATATTAACACATTTTTCGAACTAACTTGACAATTGGGTTGTTTTTTGTTAAATTATATATTTGCAAGAGAGTGATAAAAATGAGAGAAAAAGTTATATTAATTTGTGAAGTATGTTTATCAAGAAATTACTCCACATATAAGAATAAGGAAAACAAAGAACGATTAGAAGTGAAAAAGTACTGCAAAAGATGTGGAACACATACAACACATAAGCAGAGTAAATAGGAGAGATCACAATGCAAAAAGAGGAAGTTAAAAAAAATAAAATTATCGAGTTGTTGAAGAAAGATTACCCAGCTGAAAGTTTAATCTTAGCAATATTAGGTGTGGTAGTAATCGTATTTGGAGTATATTTGATTGATGGTTCAATATTGGCTATTTCAAATCGTACTGAATGGTATTTAGCTTGGGCATTTGGAAATGATACAAGAATATTAATCTTCTCAATTGTTGTTGTTATTGTTGGTTTTTTCGCATTTGGATTCGCAGTATGGCCATTTGTTAAACCAAGTGTACAAGAAATGAATAAAGTTTCTTGGCCAACCGGAAAAATTATCAAAAACCATACCCTAAGAGTTTTTGGGTTCATTATATTCATAGCATTAGCGTTTGTTGTATATGATTTAGCGTTATTGCCATTATTTGGTTACTTGACCTCGATTGGTGGTTAATTAATGGAAGACAAAAGATGGTATGTTTGTCAAACCTATTCTGGATATGAAAACTCGGTTAAATTAAATCTAGAACGTCGTATTGAATCGATGCAAATGGAAGACAAAATTTTTCAAGTAATGATTCCTGAAGAAATTAGAATTGAGAAGAAAGCAGATGGATCAACCAAAGAAAAACTTGTAAAGATTTTCCCTGGGTATGTATTCATTGAAATGAGCGTTACCGATGATTCATGGTTCGTGGTTCGTAACACTCCTGGTGTTACTGGATTCTTAGGATCAAGTGGAGGAGGAACAAAACCAGTTCCACTACCACAAGAAGAAATCTTACCAATATTGAAAAAAGCTGGATTAGTTGAAGTTCCAACATTAAATGTTAAAAAAGGCGAAAAGGTACGTGTCATTACTGGACCGTTCCGTGATCAAATTGGATCTGTTGATAGTATTGATCAAGAGAAACAAGAAGTTGTCGTATTAGTTGACATGTTTGGACGTCAAACACCAGTCGAATTAGGGTTTGAAGATATTGAAATAATGTAACAAGAATTCCCTTGACTTTAAACACAATAATATAGTATAATAGCGTGGCATGTAGTATGTCATGCTATTTTTTATCTGAGTGGGAGGATTGAAAAAATCGATCTGATTACCACATCACGAATATAGAGGAGGTGTCTATCGTGGCTAAAGAAATTAAGACTCAAGTAAAACTGCAAATAAAAGCAGGAAAAGCTAACCCGGCTCCACCAGTTGGTCCAGCATTAGGGCAAGCAGGAGTAAACATTCAAGAATTTTGTACAAAATTCAATGAAGCAACAAAAGATCAAATGGGTAGTGTAATTCCAGTTGTTATCACTGTATACACAGACAGAAGTTTTACTTTCGTTACTAAAACTCCACCAGCAAGCGACTTATTGAAAAAAGCAGCTGGTATATCAAAAGGTTCTGGTAACAGTTTGAAAGAAAAAGTCGGAAGCGTAACACGTGATCAATTACGTGAAATCGCTGAAGCAAAAATGGTTGACTTAAACGCAAATGACGTTGAAGCAGCTATGAACATTATTGCAGGATCTGCAAGAAACATGGGAATCGTAATTAAAGACTAAAGCACTTAGTTGTTACTATACAACTAATTGTGGGAGGAGATTCCGTTAGACCACATTTAGGAGGTAAATCAAAATGGCAAAAAAAGGTAAGAAATTTCAAGCTGCAGCTGCTCAAATAGACAAAGCGAAAAGCTATAGTCTTACAGACGCGGTTGAGTTATTGAAAAAAGTTTCATTTGAGAAGTTTGATGCTTCAGTTGAATTTGCGATTCGCTTAAACGTAGATCCTCGTAAAGCAGAACAAAACTTAAGAGGTGCTATGGTATTACCACATGGTACTGGGAAAACAAAAAAAGTTTTAGTTTTCGCACAAGGTGAAAAAGTTAAAGAAGCAGAAGAAGCAGGAGCAGATTATATCGGAGATGACGAAATCGTTGACAAAATCTTAAAAGGTTGGTTCGACTTCGATACTGTAGTAGCAACTCCAGACATGATGAGTAAAATCGCAAAATTAGGACGTACATTAGGACCTCGTGGATTAATGCCAAACCCTAAAACTGGAACAGTTACTATGGATGTTGCAAAAGCAATCAATGAAATTAAAGCCGGAAAAGTAGAATATAGAGTTGACAAAGTTGGAAACATTCACGTTAACATCGGGAAAGTTTCGTTTGAAGCTAGTAAACTAGTTGATAACATCACTGCTCTTTATGAAGCTTTAGTCAAATTAAGACCATCAACCGTAAAAGGTGTGTTTGTTAAAAACTTATCAATCGCATCAACTATGGGACCTGGTATTAAAGTTGACAATGAATCAATTTAATATTACAATGAATTAAACAATTGAATAAAAACTTTATGTCTAAGACTTAGGTGCGAAAAAAGCTTAATACCCTAACGAGATGGAGAGATTCTATATTTATTAGAAAAATCCTCTTTAGTCATGACTAATGAGGTTTTTATTTAGACAAATTACATTGTGGAGGTGGAAAAGTGTCTGAAAAAGCAATCGCTAAAAAGCAATTAGAAGTAGCTGAAATTACTGAAAAAATGCAAAAAGCAAATACGTTTGTAGTTGTAGATTATGCAGGATTAACAGTAGAACAAGTTACACAATTACGTAAAGAATTACTTGATAACGGATGTGAAATGCATGTTATCAAAAATAATATTACTAGAAGAGCCGCTCAAGAAGCTGGTTATGGCGAATTAGCTGAAGCACTTGTTGGTCCTAATGCAGTCGCATTTGGATATAATGATAGTGTAACAGCTGCAAAAATCGTTTATGATTTCGCAAAACAAAACAACGCATTAGAATTAAAAGTTGGTGTTGTTGATGGTGAATTCTTAAACAATGACAAAATCAAAGTTATCGCAACTATTCCTACAAGAGAAGTATTACTTACTATGTTCGCTGCAGGAATCTTGCAACCAATCAAAGAATTCGCAATTGGCCTAGACTTGATGGCCCAAAATTTAGAAGGATAATTAGGAGGATATAACAATGGCAAAATTAACTAACGCTGAAATTATTGAAAGTTTGAAAGAAAAAACTTTATTAGAATTAAAAGACTTAATCGACTTAATGAAAGAGGAATTCGGAGTAGATCCAAGTGCAGTAGCAGTTGCAGCACCTGCAGCAGCTGAAGCAGCTGGACCAACTGAAGTTTCTGTCATTTTAGAAAATGCTGGAGCATCTAAAATCGCTGTAATCAAAGTAGTTCGTGAAATTACTGGATTAGGATTAAAAGAAGCAAAAGCAGTAGTTGATGCAGCACCTGCTCCTGTTAAAGAAAACATCAAACAAGAAGAAGCAGACGAAATTAAAGAAAAATTAGAAGAAGCTGGAGCAGTTGTAGTTATTAAATAATTTTTCATCCAAAACGAACCTGAGTGTAAACTCAGGTTTTTGACTTTTTACATAACATCATTATTTAGTAGGGGATGGTTAAATGTCTCACTATTTTACAAACGACTCAGAACATATGAAAAGCAATCCGAAAGTGATTGCTTTTCGTGTTAATGATGTCGCTCTATCCTTTCATACTGATAATGGAATCTTTAGCAAAGATGGACTTGATCGTGGGACAAGTGTTCTCTTAGAATACTTCGAAATGAATCCTGAAATTCAGACAGCACTCGACCTTGGTTGTGGATATGGTGTTGTCGGAATTTATCTAGCAAAACAATATCACATCAATGTTGATTTTGTAGATGTTAACCTCAATGCATTAGAATTAACCAAACAAAATCTTCTTTTGAACAATGTCGATGGAACTGTGTTTGAGAGTAATGGTTTTTCAAGAATCGACAAAAAATACGATTTAATTATTACCAACCCACCAATTCGTGCTGGGAAAAAAATTGTCTACGCTTTTTTTGAAGGAGCGAAGCAATTTTTAACTCCAAATGGTGAGTTCTATACTGTTATAAACAAGAAGCATGGCGCTTTATCGGCAATTGAGAAACTAAAAACAATTTATAATAGCGTTGAAATCATCAATCGTAAAAAAGGCTTCTATGTCATTAGATGCAAAATCTAATTGACTAATTGACAATATTGTGGTATTATATTAAATTGCCAAAACGCGCGATTTTTTGCGTTTACACAACTTTTTTAACAATTAAAATGGGGTGAAATTTGTGAGCTATAAATTAGTAAAATACGGTAAAAAAAGAGAACGACGTAACTATTCAAAGGTGAAATCAAATATCGAATTACCAGACCTAATTAGAGTTCAAACTGAATCATTTAAATGGTTCATTGAACGAGGTTTAGTAGAGTTATTCCGAGATATTTCTCCAATTCAAAACTTTACAGAAAACATCGAATTATATTTTGAAGACTATGAACTTGGTGAAGAAAAATATTCTATCGCAGAATGTAAGGAAAAAGATACAACGTATTCAAAACCCTTGCGAGTTAGTGTAAAACTAGTGAATCGCGATACTGGTGAAATCAAACAACAAAAAATCTTTATGGGCGATTTCCCAATTATGTCTCCAACGGGTTCTTTTGTTATTAACGGTAGTGAACGTGTTATCGTTTCACAAATCGTCCGAAGTGCCGGTGTCTTTTTCAGTGAAAACATCGATAAGAAAACACTTCGCAGTAAATATTTAGGACAAGTAATTCCAACACGTGGAGCTTGGCTAGAATATGAAATGGGATCAAAAGACGTATTGTTCGTTAAACTTGATCGTTCCAAAAAAATTCCCCTAACGACTCTCTTAAGAGCGCTAGGTTTTTCCAGTGATGAAGATATCGTCAAAACTTACGGACAATCAGATTTCTTAGATTTAACGTTTGCCAAAGACACAACAACATCACCTCAAGAAGCAATTAAAGAAGTGTATTCAAAACTTCGCCAAGGGGAAACTGCGACAGAAGATGGGGCAAAATCATTCTTGATTTCACGTTTATTTGATGCGAAACGTTATGATTTAGCTGAAGTTGGACGTTACAAAATCAACAAGAAAATGGATGTTCTAAATCGTATTCATAATAAATTATTTGCTTACGATATCGTTGATCCAGAAACTGGTGAAGTGATTTTTGAAAAAGAAACACTCATTACTAATAAAGTCATTAGACGTTTAAATGATTACCGTCATTTATACACATATAAAGTGCCAGGTGTACTCGCTCATGATTTAGAGTATTCTTTTGACGCACAATTATCAATTTTACGTAGTACTGAAGTGAATGATGTCAACTTATTTGAATTTATGACAGATGAAGAATTACTGGCTGAAATCAGATCACAAGAGTACCAAGATGCGAAATCATACTTCAAAGCGTATTTAAAGTCTGTAGCAAAAACGGAAAAAATGCTAACTGAAGAATTTGGCAAAAATTATGTGAAAGAATTAAAAGCTGGTTATGAAACTGTCTTAGAAAATGAAAACTTATACTTTGAACTTGCAGAAATTCAAGTCCTAGAAGTGTTAAGTAAAAACGGTGATGATGAACTTGTAAAAGTTAAAGTTATCGGAAACAATAGTTACGAAGATAAAGTACACATTGTACCTTCTGATATCATCGCAAGTATTTCATATTACTTGAATCTATTTTCTGGTGTTGGAGACTTAGATGACATCGACCATTTAGGAAACAGACGTTTACGTTTGATTGGTGAATTATTGAAAAACCAATTCCGTATTGGATTAACCAAAATGGAAAAAAATGTAAAAGACAGAATGTCAACAAAAGAACCTGATGAAATTACACCACAAAACTTAATCAATATCCGCCCTTTGACTTCTTCATTGAAAGAATTCTTTGGTAGTTCCCAATTATCCCAATTCATGGCACAAACAAACCCACTTGATGAGATTACACATAAACGTCGTATTAGTGCGCTTGGGCCTGGTGGTTTAACAAGGGATCGTGCTGGATTTGAAGTTCGAGACGTACATCATAGTCATTATGGTCGTATTTGTCCAATTGAAACACCTGAGGGACAAAACATTGGGTTAATCAATAGTTTGGCTTCGTATGTTAAAGTAAACAAATACGGATTTATGGAAACACCATATTTAACCGTTGATGTGGATGAAAAAACAAATATTGCCCTTGTGACAGAAGAAATCGTCTTCTTATCAGCTGACGAGGAAGAAAAATATATCATTGCACAAGGTAATGCCGTTGTGAATGATAAAAAAGAATTGGTTCATGAGCAAGTTGTTGCTCGTTACCGTGGTGAAACAAAAATGTTCCAACGCGCTAAAATTGAACTAATGGACGTATCGCCAAAACAGATCGTTTCGATTTCAACAGCTTGTATTCCATTCTTGGAACATGATGATGCGAACCGTGCCTTAATGGGTGCCAACATGCAACGTCAAGCAATTCCATTACTAATTCCAGAAGCACCATTTGTTGGAACAGGGATTGAATACAAAGCAGCTCATGACAGTGGAAGCTGTTTGGTTGCTGCAAATGCAGGAGTTGTCGATTTTGTTGACGCAAATGTTATCAAAATTCGCCGTGAAGACGGTGTCATTGATGAATACTATTTAAACAAATTCCAACGTTCTAATCAGGGAACACTAATCAACATGAGACCAATCGTTGCGATTGGTGACATTATTAATGCGAGTGATACCATTACCGATGGTCCTTCTATGGACGAAGGGGAATTGGCACTTGGACGTAATGTTGTTGTTGGATTTATGACTTGGAATGGATATAACTATGAAGATGCAATCATCATGAGTGAACGTCTTGTAAAAGAAGATGTCTATACATCAATTCACATCGAGAAATACGAGATTGAAGCACGTGATACAAAATTAGGAAAAGAAGAAATCACAAGAGAAATTCCTAATGTTGGAGATGACGGACGTAAATATTTAGATGACCAAGGAATTATTATTCCTGGTGCTGAAGTATTTGAGGGTGACATTTTGGTTGGTAAAGTTACACCAAAAGGCCACACTGATCCAACTCCGGAAGACAAATTATTACTTGCTATCTTTGGAGAAAAATCACGTGAAGTACGTGACACATCACTTCGTGTACCACATGGTGGTGGTGGAATTGTGCAATCAGTTAAACACTTCAATCGTGCCAACGGTGATGAATTATCACCTGGTGTAAACGAAGTTGTACGTGTATATATTGTCCAAAAACGTAAAATTAACGAAGGTGACAAAATGGCTGGTCGTCATGGTAATAAAGGGGTTATCTCTAAAATTTTACCAATCGAAGATATGCCATTTATGGAAGATGGAACACCAATTGATATCATGTTAAATCCGTTAGGGGTACCTTCTCGTATGAATATCGGACAAGTTCTCGAAATTCACTTAGGGATGGCAGCCAAACGTTTAGGAACACATGTTGCAACACCAGTATTTGATGGAGTTGAAAATAGCGACTTAGCTGCGATTATGGAAGAAGCTGGAATGAAACCAACAGGTAAAACAAGATTGATTTCAGGACAAACAGGTCGACCATTTGACAACGATATTTCTGTTGGTGTTATGTACATGATCAAATTAGACCACATGGTTGATGACAAATTACATGCTCGTAGTGTTGGGCCTTATACACTTGTTACTCAGCAACCAATGGGTGGTAAAGCACAAAATGGTGGACAACGTTTCGGAGAAATGGAAGTTTGGGCACTTGAAGCATATGGTGCTGCTTACGCATTACAAGAAATGTTAACTGTGAAATCTGATGATATTATCGGACGTAACAAAGTCTTCAGAGCAATTGTGGATGGAAAAAGTATTCCAGACCCAAGCCTGCCAGAATCATTTAGAGTATTAACAAGAGAATTACAATCACTTGGTATCTATGTTGAGTTAATCAACAGAGAAACTGGTGTCAATGAAGCAAATAAAAGTTTAGTCAATGAAGATTCAGAAGATTATATAACAAAATATGGTTTTGAGTCTTAGAAAGTAGGGTGATTTTATGAGCAAACGATTTTCGCACTTAAAAATCAGATTAGCATCTCCAGAGGAAATTAGAGGTTGGTCATTTGGTGAAGTTAAGAAACACGAAACAATAAATTACCGTACTTTGAAACCTGAAAAAGATGGACTATTCTGTGAAGTAATCTTTGGTCCTACCAAAGATTATCAATGTGCATGTAGCAACAAATCAAAACGATCTTCACATACTGGAAAAAAATGTCCGGTTTGTGGTGTCGAAATTACGGAAAGTAAAGTACGTCGTGAACGTATGGGACACATCGAATTAGCAGCACCAGTTGTTCATACTTGGTACTTGCGTAATTCACCATCTCGTTTAGCAATTTTACTTGACTTAAAAGCGAAAGATTTAGAAGAAGTTGTATATCTTGCATCATACATCGTTATCGATTCAGGGGATACAGACTTACAATTCAAACAAATTTTATCAGAAGCTGAGTATTCTAAAAAATATATGGAATACGGTAGCCGCTTCCGTGCTTTAAGTGGCGCAGAAGCAGTGAAAGTATTACTGCGAAAATTAGACTTGAAAAAAGAATCAATGGTATTACGTAAAGACTTATCAAGTGCTTCCAAACAAAAACGTCAAAAAATTATCAAACGTTTGGCAGTTGTTGAAGCATTCGCAAATTCAGACAACAAACCTGAATGGATGGTCTTAGATGTTCTACCAGTTATTCCACCAGAATTACGCCCAATGGTACAGTTAGATGGTGGACGCTTTGCGACAACCGATTTAAATGACTTATATCGTCGTATTTTAAACAGAAACAATCGTTTAAAACGACAATTTGAACAAAATGCTCCACACTTAATCACAAAAAATGAAAAACGTATGCTTCAAGAAGCTGTTGATGCATTAATCGATAATTCAAAACGAGGACGTAAAGTTGTTGTTGAGAAAAACAGACCGTTAAAATCATTAAGTGATTTATTACGTGGAAAACAAGGTCGTTTCCGTCAAAACTTACTTGGAAAACGCGTTGACTACTCAGGACGTTCAGTAATTGTTGTTGGTCCAGATTTAGAGATGTACCAATGTGGATTACCAAAGGAAATGGCAATTACATTATTCAAACCATTCGTGATTCGCGAATTGATTGAACGTGAAATTTCAAACAATATTCGTAGCGCAAAACGTATGATTGAATTACAACAAGATGACCGTATCTGGGACGTTCTAGAAGATGTTATTCGTGAACATCCAGTCTTATTAAACCGTGCACCTACTCTTCATAGACTTGGTATTCAAGCATTTGAACCAAAACTAGTTGAAGGAAAAGCAATTCGTCTTCACCCACTTGTTACAACAGCATTTAATGCCGATTTCGATGGTGACCAAATGGCTGTCCATGTACCACTTAGTGAAGAAGCACAAGCAGAAGCACGTATCTTAATGCTTGCCTCAAACAACATCTTAAATCCAAAAGATGGAAAACCAATTGTTACACCTTCCCAAGATATGGTACTAGGAAACTATTACTTAACACTTGAGAAAAAAGGTGAAATTGGAGAAGGTAAAGTATTTGGTGATTATCATGAAGCAACACTTGCTTACGAGAATGAGTTAATTACCCTTCATTCACGAATCGCTATTCGTGGTAGTGCTTTGGGAAATGCCCCATTAACACCAGAACAACGTGATGGATATTTAATTACAACTTATGGTAAACTTACATTTAATGAAATTTTACCGAGAAGCTTTGCGTACTTAAATGAACCTACACTAATAAACTTACAAAAACAAAAAGATCCATTCACAGGTGAAGAACGTTATAAAACTCCTGATGAATACTTTGTTCACAAAGGTACAAACATCAGAGAATATATCGAGAAAATGCCAATTGTTTCACCATTTAAAAAAGGATTCTTATCAAACATTATCTCTGAAGTATTTATTGTCTTCAAAATCAATGAAACATCAAAAATGTTAGATAAATTGAAAAACTTAGGATTTAAATATTCAACTCTTGCTGGAATCACAGTAAGTGCAAGTGATGTTCGTGTTTACTCAAGAAAAACTGAAGAAGTAGAAGCAACTCAAAGTATTGTAGATGATCTTCATTTCCAATATGAAATGGGTCTACTGACAGACTATGAACGTTATAAATTAGTTATCAAAGAATGGGCTGACGTAAAAACCAGAATCCAAAAAGGATTAATGGATGAACTTACAGACGATAACCATATCTTTATGATGAGTGATTCTGGAGCTCGTGGTAACGCATCAAACTTTACACAGTTAGCTGGTATTCGTGGTAGTATGGCGAATACAAAACGTGAAGGATTGAATACTGCTTACAACATCAAAGCCGGAATTAAATCAACAATTGAGTTACCGGTTAAGTCTTCCTTCATCGAAGGATTAACAATGTCAGAGTTCTTTATTAGTACCCATGGTGCTCGTAAAGGATCTACCGATACAGCATTAAAAACAGCTGATTCAGGTTACTTAACCAGACGTTTGGTTGACGTTTCACAAGAATTAGTAATTACTGAGGATGATTGTCATACTGATAAAGGAACTACTGTTCGTGCAATTACGCATGAGTCTGATGGAAAAGAAATTGTTCCATTCATTGACCGTTTAATTGGTCGTTATGCACAAGAACCAGCAGTAAATCCAGCAACAGGAGAAGTTATCTTAAGTAAAAATGATTATATTTCTGAAGAACTTGCGAAACAAATTATTGACGCAGGAATCAAAGAACTAAAAATCAGATCAGTCTTAACATGTGATAGCGAATCAGGTATCTGTAAAAAATGTTATGGACAAAACTTATCAACTGGAGATCAAGTTGAAGTTGGAGAATCTGTTGGAATCATTGCTGCTCAATCAATTGGAGAACCTGGAACTCAGTTAACCATGCGTACCTTCCATACAGGTGGGGTTGCTGGTGCCGATATTACCCAAGGGTTACCACGTATTCAAGAGTTATTTGAAGCACGTACTCCAAAAGGAAAAGCAGTTATCAGTGAAATTACAGGAACAATTTCTGAAATTGAAATCGTTCAAGAACGTTATAAAGTTACAGTTGAAAACGGTTTTGAAAAACATGTTTACGAAACAAATAGTGGTGTTCAACTACTAATTGAAGAGGGTGAAGATGTTGTTGCTGGACAAAAAATCACAGATGGATCAATCGATCCAAAACAACTACTAAAAGCAACCGATGCTGAAACAGTACAACAATATATCTTAAAAGAAGTACAAAAAGTATACCGCGCACAAGGTATTGAGATTTCTGATAAGCACATTGAAATTATCGTTCATCAAATGATGAAGAAAATTAATGTTGTCTTAGAGGGAGAAACATTACTATTGCCTGGAGATCAAGTATCAATCCGTGAATTCAAAGAAGCCAATGAAGACGCACTTCGTAATAAATTAATTCCTGCTAAAGGACGACCAGTTTTACTTGGTATTACAAGAGCATCATTACGTAGTGAATCATTCTTAAGTGCCGCATCTTTCCAAGAAACAACAAGAGTACTTACAGATGCAGCAATTAGAGGAAAAATTGACGAACTAGTTGGATTGAAAGAAAATGTTATTATCGGTGGACTTATCCCTGCAGGAACTGGTATCTTAAAAGATACAAGATTTGCATATGATCATCCTGAAGATGCAGAAGCCGAAGAAGTCATCGAAACTGAGACCGTAGTAACAGAAGATGTTCCATTCGACTTAGAAGGATTCCAATTTTAATATTAAAACAGCTACTCTCGTAGCTGTTTTTTATTTTATACAAACTTGAAAATCAAAATATACTGAAGCGATACAACAAAACAAGCTATTACAGTGAATATTTTATTGTAATTAAGAACGTTTTCTTATATACTATAATGTCACAGATAAAAGGAGTGGTTTGATGATTTTCAAAAAAACGTTAATAATTTTCTTACTCGCAATAACCGCAATTACGTTGGTTGGTTGTAGCAAACCTAGTTACACAGTAACTGTCAGTGCAAATATTGAAGAAGCTTCACCAACATTATCTGAAACGTATGATAGAAGAAGTGGACAATCAGTTCAATTAACAACGACAGAAGTTGAAGGATATATTTTTTCTTATTGGCATATCGTTGGTGAAACCGAACAATTAAGTACAGAATTATCATTTTCTTATGTTCCAACGAAAGATGTTGCAATTGAAGCCTATTATATAGAGGATGGGAATCCTGTTATTACAGTTAGTTCAAGTGTTTTGAGTATTATTATTACAGTAAATGAAACACTTACAACAAGTGGAGAAACACAATATGATTTAATCGCACCAACACATGAAGATTTTACATTTGTTCATTGGATTGATGTTGATACAAATGCTGTCTTATCAGAAAACGCAACATACAGTTTTGTTGCAGCAGTTAGTCAATCAATCCGTGCAATTTATGAATTGAATGACACACCGGAACCAACACTATATTATGAAACAAGTTTTGAAGATGCTGACAAAGCTGCATATGCAATCGCAAATGTAACTCTATCAAGCAAAGATTGGTCATTTAATGATGCATTACTTGGAAGTTTAGCGACAGATTTAAAAGTGTCAGGAAAAAGTGTTCGAATTAGAGATGGATATATTCAAACATTATTTACTGTTGAAGATTTAGCACAAGTAGTATTCTATGCCGGAACTTATACAAACGATACACCACCTACTACACGCTTTGAAGTATCTGAAGATGGTACAGCTTGGATTACAATTGATACTTTCGTTCCAGGTACGACACTTGCAAGATATAGTTATGTATTTGATTCTGCCTTGATCACTGAATTCAGTCTTGATGCAGACGCAGCATATTACTTACGTATCGTAAGTGAAACAACGTCTCGTACGAATATTGATGATTTCAGTATTTATACTGGTGTTGGATCTGTTACCAGTGGGGATTCACTATATACAATTACATTTGAAAGCTCAATGAAAAGCTCATATTTACTTGGTGAAACAGTTGACTTAAGTGGCTGTGTTGCTACTCATACTGTTGCAGGGGCAACAACTTGTGATGTTTCCGGAACAGTTAATACTGCAGTTGCTGGAGTTTATCCAGTAATATTCTCGAAAACAGATGAGTATAATAATACTGCTTCTGAAACTTTGAATATTACCGTTATTGATACCGGAACAATCGGGTTAAATACTGATTTAAGTGTCTATTATGATGACGCTGAAGGATTATATGGCGATGCATTGATTGGGGCTTTACACATTATTATCAATGATGGATTTAGTGGTGTTACTTATGGTGAAGCTCGTTATATCTTAGACGAAACAGATGTTGATCCATTAAACGCAAATAATTTGATACTGGTATACTTGGGAACTTCTGTTTCTGGCTATTGGGATAATGGTATTACATGGAATAGAGAACATGTTTGGCCACAATCATTACTTGGTGAGGATGCATACAACGAGACTGTCAATATGGCTTCCGATTTATACAACTTAATGCCAGCTAATCCATCGGAAAATTCTTCAAGAGGAAACAACCCTTATTCAGAACTTGGCTTGGGTTACGAACCTCGTGATGAAGTAAAAGGTGATGTTGCTCGTGCATTATTCTACATGATGGTTATGTATGATGAATTAGAACTAGTCAATACTTCTCCAGGACTTCATGAAATGGGATACTTAGATGAGTTGCTCGCATGGCATTATGCTGATCCAGTAGATGCATTTGAATTGAATCGCTTAGAAGTTATTTATGGGGAACAAAACAACCGTAACCCATTTGTAGATTACCCACATTTAGTTGATTTGATTTGGTATTACGATAATTGATAGAACTCTTTAATGATATTAAAATCATTTATTAGATACCCGCAATTTTGCGGGTATCTTCTTTTTGTATAATGATCTGAAAAAATATCTAATTTAAGCCATAATTATATAATGTTTTGGGTATAAAAAAAGAATAAAAAAAACTAAAACAAAACTATTGACACACCTGCATGTGTGTTATATAATAACTATGCTATTATATAGAAAGAACTACAGGGTTTACGCTTTAAGCCCTAGTTTTTATGGAAAAAGCGAAACACCTGGTAGTGTGGAACAAATTAGTAGGAGAGGAGGAAAAGATTAAATGCCTACAATTAATCAATTAGTACGAAAAGGAAGAACTGACAAAGTCAGAAAAAGTAAATCACCTCATTTGAACTATGGTTTCAACTCACTAAAAAAAGAGAGAACTGATAATCCTAGTCCACAAAAAAGAGGAGTATGTACTCGTGTTGCTACAATGACACCTAAAAAACCTAACTCGGCTTTACGTAAATATGCTCGTGTTAGATTATCTAATGGGATTGAAGTAACTGCATACATTCCTGGTATCGGACATAAATTACAAGAACACAGTGTAGTGTTAATCCGCGGTGGTCGTGTAAAAGACTTACCAGGAGTAAAATACCATGTTATTCGTGGTACATTAGATACAACTGGAGTAGAAGGACGTAAACAAAGTCGTTCAAAATATGGAGCAAAAAAAGGAAAATAATTTATTAATACGAATATAACATTCCGTGTTGAAAGGAGGAATCACAATGCCTCGTAAAGGTCATATAGCAAAACGAGACGTATTACCAGATCCAATGTATAACTCGAAATTAGTTACAAAACTAATTAATAGTATTATGTTAGATGGTAAAAAAGGAACTGCTCAAAAAATATTATATGGAGCATTCCAAAAAGTGGAAGAGTTGACAAACCAACCACCAATTGAAGTATTTGAAGAAGCATTAAATAATATTATGCCAACATTCGAAGTTAGATCACGTCGAATCGGTGGACAAAACTATCAAGTACCATCAGAAGTTAGAGCAGAAAGACGTTATACTTTAGGTCTTAGATGGTTAACATTATATGCAAGATTAAGAAATGAAAAAACGATGGAAGAGAGATTAGCTAAAGAAATCGTTGAAGCAAGCCAAGGTAATGGAGCATCGGTTAAGAAAAAAGACGATACTCATAGAATGGCAGAAGCTAACAAAGCATTTGCACATTATCGCTGGTAGAAAGGAGATATCAAAATGGCACGTGAGATTAGTTTAAATAAAACAAGAAATATTGGTATCATGGCACACATCGATGCTGGTAAAACTACTGCGACTGAGCGTGTACTATACCACACTGGTAAAATCCATAAAATTGGTGAAACACATGATGGAGCATCACAAATGGACTGGATGGAACAAGAGCAAGAACGTGGTATTACAATTACATCAGCTGCGACAACTGCACATTGGAGAGACTACCGAGTAAACATTATTGATACTCCGGGTCATGTGGATTTTACAGTTGAAGTTTCAAGATCACTTCGTGTTCTTGATGGTAGTGTTGCCTTACTAGATGCTCAAGCAGGAGTAGAACCACAAACAGAAACTGTTTGGCGTCAAGCAAATGAGTACAAAGTACCAAGAATTGTATTTGTAAATAAAATGGATAAACTTGGAGCAGATTTCGAATTTAGCGTACAAAGCCTTAAAGATCGTTTAGGGGCAGAAGTTGCTGCACTTCAATGGCCAATAGGAGCCGAAGATGATTTCGACGGAATCATTGACCTAGTTGAAATGAAAGCATGGCACTTCAATGGAGAAGCAGATGAAATTGCTGTAGAAATTGATATCCCTAAAAACCTTATGGAAACAGCTGAAGCAAAAAGAATGGAATTGATTGAAGCAGTTGCTGATTACAATGAAGACTTAATGATGCTGTATTTAGAAGGTGAAGAAGTTGAAGTTGAATTATTAAAAGCTGCAATTAGAAAAGCTACTCTAGGAGTGGAATTCTTCCCAGTTTTATGTGGATCAGCATTCAAAAATAAAGGTGTTAAATTAATGTTAGATGCAGTTATTGATTACTTACCTTCACCACTTGATGTTGCTGCTGTAAAAGGTTTAGACAAAAATGGTGATGAAATAATTTTACCTGCTTCTGATGATGAAAAATTTGCTGCATTAGCATTCAAAGTAATGACTGACCCGTTTGTTGGAAAACTAACATTCTTCCGTGTTTACTCTGGTACGTTATCAAAAGGTTCATACATAACAAACGCTACCAAAGGAAACAAAGAAAGAGTTGGACGTATCCTTCAAATGCATGCGAATTCTCGTGAAGAAATCGGTATGGTTTATGCCGGAGATATTGCTGCAGCAGTTGGGTTGAAAAACACAACAACAGGGGATACATTATGTGAAGAAAAATATCATGTTATCTTAGAAAAAATGGTATTTCCTGAACCAGTTATCAGTGTTGCTATTGAACCTAATAGTAGAGCAGATCAAGATAAAATGGGTATTGCCTTAAGTAAATTATCTGAAGAAGACCCAACATTTAGAACATATACTGATGAAGAAACAGGACAAACGATTATTGCTGGTATGGGTGAATTACATCTTGATATCATCGTTGATCGTATGAAACGCGAATTTAAAGTTGCAGCTACTGTTGGTGCACCGCAAGTATCTTACAGAGAAACAATTACACAAGATGCTCAAGTGGAAGGTAAATTTGTAAGACAATCTGGTGGACGTGGACAATACGGACATGTTTGGATCAAATTTGAACCAAACCCAGGAAAAGGATTTGAATTCGTTGACAAAATCGTTGGAGGAGTTGTTCCTCGTGAATATATTCCAGTTGTTGGTAAAGGATTATTAGATTCTTTAGATAACGGAATCCTCGCAGGATATCCAATCATCGATTTAAAAGCTACATTATATGATGGATCTTACCATGACGTTGACTCGAATGAGATGGCGTTTAAAATTGCTGCAGGTATGGCACTTAAAAAAGCAAAAGACGTTTGCGGTGCTATCTTACTAGAACCATTAATGACTGTAGATGTTGTTGTTCCAGATGACTATCTAGGTAACGTAATTGGAGACATTACGTCACGCCGTGGTAGAATTGAAGGACAGTCACAACGCGGTAACGCGCAACAAATCACTGCTAAAGTTCCTTTAGCTGAAATGTTTGGTTATGCAACAAGCTTACGATCAAACACCCAAGGACGTGGAAACTATGTTATGCAATTTTCGCACTACGAATCATGTCCTAAGTCAATAGCTGAAGAAGTTATCAAAAGACGTAACGGCTAAGACTTTTACTTGCATTATAGGTTATAATGCGATAAAATATGTTTGGAAAATATATCAATTAAAAATTAAATTAGGAGGAAAAAACAATGGCAAAAGAAAAATTCGTCCGCAATAAACCACATATGAATATTGGTACTGTCGGACATGTAGACCACGGTAAAACTACATTAACAGCTGCAATCGCAACTGTATTAGCAAAAAGAGGTATTGGTGGAACTAAAGCTGCTGATTATGCTTCTATTGACAACGCACCAGAGGAAAGAGAAAGAGGAATCACAATCAATACTGCTCATATCGAGTACGAAACTGAAAAACGTCACTATGCTCATGTTGACTGTCCAGGTCATGCTGACTACGTTAAAAACATGATTACTGGTGCTGCTCAAATGGATGGTGGGATCTTAGTAGTATCTGCTGCTGATGGACCAATGCCACAAACTAGAGAGCACATCTTATTATCACGCCAAGTTGGTGTACCTAAATTAATCGTATTCATGAACAAAACTGATATGGTTGATGATGAAGAATTATTAGAATTAGTAGAAATGGAAATTCGTGAATTATTAGACGAATATGAATTCCCTGGAGACGAAATTCCTGTAATTATGGGTTCTGCTTTAAAAGCATTAGAAGGAGACGAAGTACACGAGGAAAAAGTATTAGAATTAATGGAAGCTGTAGATACTTATTTCGAAGATCCAGTTCGTGAAACTGACAAACCATTCTTAATGCCTGTGGAAGATGTATTCAGTATTACTGGTCGTGGAACTGTTGCAACTGGTAGAGTTGAACGTGGAACAATCAAAGTTGGAGAACAAGTAGAAATTATCGGTATCAGAGACACTCAAACTTCAGTTTGTACAGGTGTTGAAATGTTCCGTAAATTATTAGATCGTGCAGAAGCAGGAGATAATATTGGTGCATTATTAAGAGGTGTTGCTAGAGAAGACGTTCAACGTGGACAAGTATTAGCAAAACCAAAATCAGTTACACCACATACAAAATTTAAAGCACAAGTTTATGTTTTAAGTAAAGATGAAGGTGGACGTCATACTCCATTCTTCAGTAACTATCGTCCTCAATTCTATTTCAGAACTACAGACGTTACAGGTGTTATCGAATTACCAGAAGGTGTAGAAATGGTTATGCCTGGTGATGACGTAAACATGATCGTTGACTTAATTCATCCAATCGCACTTGAACAAGGAACTAAATTCTCGATTCGTGAGGGTGGACGTACTGTAGGTGCTGGAAACGTATCTGAAATTATTCAATAATTTTAGAAACAAACAAACATTACGAAAGAGGCGAATAGCCTCTTTTTTTT
>JBFFLJ010000029.1:0-21408 GCA_041554935.1 Candidatus Izemoplasma sp. | reverse complement strand
TATCCCAAAGCTCTCTAAATTTAAGGTTATCAAGGATGTATAATTCATGTGTTCGATCTATTCCTTCACTATATAAACCAAAGAAGAGCATAACGACAAACATAATTCTTAAAACTCTATTTGATTTAATATGTTTAAATCCGGAACTGAGTTGATTAAAATATCGTTTATAAAGATGTATTTCTTGATCTTCTTTATGGAATTTATTCTCTCTCATCTTTATCATACTAAATATCCCAAGCATAATAAATAATCCTCCAGAAAGATAAATAGCAAGACGTATATTATACATTCCAATAACGCCAGCTAAGATGATTCCTACAAATGAAAATAGTTTATTATACTGAGCTCCAGTAATCATAGTTTTCTCAATATTGATGTTTTCTGTTTCATCACTGACCCAAGAATCTAAAGCTCCACTAATAAATGTATATCCTAATCCCCACACGATCTGAGATAGGAATATTATTATAAATTCTGTAGAAGATGCTTCTAAAATAAATCCAGAACCAATAATGAATAACCCAACAATGACACTGAGTCTTCTACTCTTTAAATCTGCAACTATTCCTGTTGGAACTTCAAAAACAAATATGGATATCTCCAATGCAGAACCAAGTAATATTAGTTGATACACTTCTAAGTGTGCGATATCAATTCGATATAAAGCAGCAGCAATAAATGCAAGATTAAACGATAATCCCATTGCACTACGAATAATGTAATATATTTTATTTGTGTTCATTAGAGTATTTCCTTCCGGCTTTATTTTATACATATTATGCTACTTACTATATGATTCACACAATTAGATATATTTTATCATAATAAGGAGCAATTCATATATGTTTATATTGATTTTGTTGCTTTTCTTTTATAAAGAAAACTGTTGTTCATAAATAAAACTGTCACACCAGACATTAAATCTAGTGTGACAGTTTTTATAAGCCTTTATTTTTAAAAAAATCTCGTACAGTTAAAATTATTATGAATGAATGTTTCCTATTATCGCAGTAAAATTTTCCTTAAAAATTTTTACAAGTTCAGGATCAAACTGAGTACCTGCATTCTTGATAATTTCATGTAATGCTTCCTCATTTGTGAAGACATCTCGATAGGTTCTTTCACTCGTCATGGCATCAAAAGCATCCGCAATCGCTATGATTCTTGATTGCAAAGGTATCTTATCTGCCTTAATTCCTCTTGGGTAACCTTTTCCATCCCATCGTTCATGATGATTTAAAACGAATTCGGAAAGACTTCTCATATCATGAGTAGAATTTAATATCCTAAACCCAATTTCAGGATGAGTTTTAATCAAACGATATTCCTCAGATGACAATTTTCCCTCTTTTATAATAATTGAAATTGGAATAATAATTTTTCCAATATCGTGGAGTAATCCAGCGGTTTTTATTTCGTTTACTTCTTGTCTATTCATATTGCAAGCTAGTGCGATTTTCTCACTAATTTCTGATACGTGTCTTGAATGAATTTCAGAATTTTTATCTTTCTCGTTTAATGTGTTTAATATGGTCCCAATTGCACCACTTCTCATCGAAGGTATTTCAATTAATTTTGTACGATACATTAAATCCTCAGCGCTTCGATATACTTCTTGGATATCTTCACTGCGATCACTCTTAGTTGCAAAACCAAAAGAAATAGACAATTCAATCGATTCTATAAAAATGCTTTTTGCTTTCATATTGATCTTTTCAATAACTTTCTCAGCATCTTTGCCACTACTGTTTGGCATCACAATTACAAACTCATCGCCACCAATTCTGGCGATACAATCCGTCTCTCGGCAAGATTCTGTAATGATATTTGCAGCAGAAATTAATAGTTCATCTCCTGCATGATGACCAAAAGCATCGTTAATTAATTTTAGACCATTTATATCAGCCATAACCATCGTTAAAGGATAGTTATCCAAATGATCATATTTCGCTAAATTTTCCTCATAGTGCCTTCTATTGTAAAGTCCTGTCAGATAATCTCGATAAGCGGAAAACTCCAAATCAGAGCGATTTTTCTTGGCTTCTGTAATATCAATAAAACTAATAACAATTTCAGAAATTGATTCTTTCGTATCAAAAACAGGAATTCCACTCGCAGAAACCCACACTATATCGTTACTCAAGGCTCTCACGATTCCTAAAACTTTACCTTTAAGGGGTTCTTTGTTTTGAATTATTAGATTAACAGGGTAGTCTTCAAGTAACATTTTAGTTGAATCTTCGTTGATAAAACTAAACTCAGAGTCAAATGCATATTTCCCCGTTAAAGCATCCATTGAAATGCCTAATAATTCTGAAGCCTTTTTATTACACGATAAAATAGATGTGTCTGCCGCATGAATTACTACTCCAGAATCTAAGTTATCGACAAGACCCCGATATCGTTTTTCATTTTTAATCAAAGCCGTTTTTAAATTCACGCTCGCTGTTACGTTTTGTGAAAAAGCGGTCAGCCCAATAACTTCTCCGTTAGGATTCCTTATCGGATTAAAATTTGTTTCGTAAAAGTTTGCTTCGATATCCCCATATTTCTCAAGAGAGATATGAGTAACTCCTGAAAGCGTTAGATCATAATTATCTTTTATTCTTTTTATATCATCTTTTGAAGTCATAAAATCAAAAATACAATCTCCAACATGTACATCCATACCATATGCGTTCTTCATGTCAATTCTATGTGCTTTATTAAAAAACAGATATTTATACTCCCGGTCTAAAGAAATAATGATAATATCCTTTGGACTTTCAAGACTAGATTCCAATAGTATTTTTGAATCACTTAATTCATGTACCAATCTTTCGATTGTTCTTTCTTTCTCGTATTTTTCTGAATAATCTCTGAAGACAATAATCACACCAATAATTTCTCCGTTTTCATGCTTAATAGGAGATGCGCTATCAGCGATTGGACGCTTTTTCCCATCGAGTGAATATAGGATAGTATGATTTGCCAATTCTTGTGTAACGCCTAAATTAACTACTTTATAAACAATATTGTCGCATTTTTTTTCTGTTTTGTCGTTATAAATAGCAAAGACTTTTTCAATGTTTTTTCCGATTGCATCCTCACTTTTCCATCCTGTCAGAAACTCTGCGACACGATTCATCAAAGTGATTTTGCCATCAGTATCTGTTGTAATTACTCCATCACCAACAGATAATAAAGTTAATTCTGATACCTGTTTTTCAGCTAATAACCGATGTTCGAGACTCACTCTATTTGTAATGTTTTCTGAAAAAACAGTTACGCCAATCACTTCTCCTAATTGGTTATATATTGGACCAAATTTTGTCTCATAGTAGGATATATTATGATTGCCAAATTGTTCGAAGATCGTATGCTGTTTTCCAGAAAGAGCTGTATCTAAATTATTTTTAATGGTTAAAGTATCCTTTTCATCTGTGATCAAATCAAAGATCAAGTCTCCAACTTTAATATCAATGTTGTAGTTCTCTTTCATTCTTTTAAAATACTCTTTATTAAAATAAAGATATCTATATTCACAATCTAACGATGAAATACTAATACCTTTCGGGCTCTCAAGACTTGATTCTAACAATGTTTTTAAGTTTTCTTGGATAATTCTATCAGAGGTTAAATTGATGATTATGTCAGTTATATTTAACAAATACTTTACAATATCTTTTACTTGTTTCTCGGTTACGATAGGAACATCTTTCAACGCATTAATATATATTTCTTTATCAAAACCATATGTTTCTGCTTGTTTTATAAAAAATGATTCATCAGGTTTTTCAAAGAAAAATTGGCCTGTAAAAAGATTGGCCACGTGCTCTCCATCAATAATAATGGGAACCGAGACATCAACTAGACCATTACGGCATTTATAAATATTAAATTCATTATCCTTATTCATATTTGCGAGTTGCGTATCACTAATCATACAATTTTTATTTGTCAGGGTGTTGACACGATGAAAATTTGTACAGATGTGTCTCCATCCTGATTTAGATAAGATGTTACCTTCTAAATCTAAAATGGCAGTTACAAATCCTGTAGATTTGTTGAAGCCTTCAAGCAGAAGATTTATTTTTTCAAAATCGATATAATCTAGTACACCTTTTTTCATAATTTTCTCCTTATGATAACTTTTAACCTCGTTTTTGAAAAGTATGATAATCGTCATAGAAGTATTTGAAATTCAATAATATTTTATTTAATTATACTGCTTCATACTTAAGATTACAAATAATGAATGGATATTTGATAAAAGTTTGTATACGATGGGATTGACTTTTAAGTGGCGTGGGAAATCACAATTTATTTGCACTACTTCATAGTAACACTTAAATCATTGTGATTCATCTCTAGAAACTTGTGATTAATAAAAAAAATGAGTTGATCTAAAATCTATGTCAAATCTCATTTTTATCTATTATTTATTAGAAAGTATTTATCTCTTTTCTTGATCAAATTGCAGATTTTATAGTGGCTTAATGCAGGTGAAACTTTAACTAAAATAGCTAAAGAAGTTCTTGAAATACCTGCCCTGAAATAGCTGCTACGAAGATTTTCAAACTTATCAAGACCATATAATAGTGCTTTTGAATAATTTCCATCATGCGACACTGACTGTATGGAAGCTACCACTATGTTTATCTTCTAGGCATCTATCATGACTTTTATTTTCTCTCAAAATCTAAATAATCGCCAACACCTAAGTCGATTTCATGGCCTACTCCTACTATTCTTGCTTCAATACAATTTCGGCATTTGTCACTAGTATCCGCAGTACAAATTTTGTTTTGATAAATCTCATATTTACTTCTATTATTTGTTGGACTAATATTTGGCATCATGACGTTTGCTCCAACTTTTAATGCCTTTTCTCTCCCAATCGGGTGTAAACTACCTAAAGCTGTTGTAGCAGGTAATAAAGCTTTTGGTAAAATTAATCTAACCATTGAAACCATTACCAACGTTTCATCTAATGTACCAGAAGCATTACCAGCCAACTCAGTATCCGAATGACATAAGTAAGGTCCAATACCCACCATGTGTGGGTCTAATTCTTTTAAGTATATTAAATCTTCTACTAAGTCTTCATTTGTTTGAGTTGGGCTGCCAACCATAAACCCTCCACCAACTTGGTACCCAATATCTTTTAAATCATCCAAACACATTCTTCTATTATCAAAACTCATAAATGAAGGATGAAGGTGTTCATATAGTTTTCTTGATGCAGTTTCATGTCTTAATAGGTATCGATCTGCACCATAATCATACAGTTTTTGAAAACTATCTCTACTTCTTTCTCCCAAAGACAGTGTGATACGGACATCATCAAATTTCGTTTTAATAGATTGTAATAAACTCTTCAATCTATCATCTGTATAATAAGCGTCTTCTCCAGATTGAATGACAAATGTACGATACCCCAAATTATATCCCTCTTCACAACAAGCGAGAATTTCTTCAATTGTTAAGCGATATCTTTCAATTTCATCCTGCTTATAATTGATACCGCAATATTTACATCCCATTTTACAATAATTAGAAATTTCAATTAATCCTCTTAGATATACTTTATTCCCATAAGTGTTTTGTTTCTTTTGGTATCCTTTATCAAATAAGTATCCAATTTCATCTTTAGTTATATTCTTTAAGATAAATAGATACTGTTCCCTTAAAAGACTACCTCTTTCGCTTAATTCATCAATTAGTTGATAGATTTTTGTCTTATCTATTTCACTATTACTTACATACTCTTTAAGTTTCGGAAGAATACTATTCATTTTTATCACTCCTTGCCATTGATAATTATATTACAACTAGTTATAAAACTTTGTAACATATGTTACAAAGTTTTGTTTTTTGTGAAGATTCCTATACAATGAAAGCTGTCACTCTCGGTCCAATGCAATATCACACTTTTTATGTCCTCGATAAGATAACTTATAGCTGTGAATAAAACAAAATGCGTAAGTTTTAAAGGTCTAACCTTAAAACTTACGCATCTATAAATCATAAATAGTTATTTTGTTATTGAACAAAGTAAATGAAACGAAAATCAATCATTCCTATGAAAGTCCTAAAGCTGATAGCAAACTATCATTTCCTATTGGATCAATAATCAAGTCGTTGATATCCCCCAGATAGTTAACTGTCACTAGTGCTGTGTCTTTAAATGCATTCGCTTGAATCTGAGTGACAGAAGCCGGTATAGTTATTGTTGTTATCCCGCTTTTTTCAAAAGCATATATAGGGATTTCGGTTACTCCGTTAGGAACAGTAAAAGACAACAAGTTTGTTGTTCCATAAAAACTTCGAATACCTATTTCAGTAAGATTACTTGAAAATACGATTGATTCTATATTAGAAGCACGATAGAACGTAGTATTATGGATCATTTCAATATCATAAAATTCAACTGATTTTAGAGATTGTGGAATGAGAATGTTATGTGAATATGTATTACTACCAAAGAAATAAACGAGTACATCATGACTCTGAGCCAAGATATCTGTTGTTTCACGTTCATTTCCAATAAATGGTGCGGTGAGTGTCTCTAAGCTGTTTGCCCCTGCGAGAACACCTAATCCAAGGCTTTGTAAAGAAATCGGGAAAGTTACTTCAGTTAATTGGGCTGCATTAGCAAATGCTCGATCCCCAATTGTTTCAATACTACTGCCTTCCTCAAATATCAGCGACTCAAGATTAATAGCACCAATAAATGCTTCTTCTTCAATTTCTACCACATTACTACCAATGATTAAAGATTTCAAGTTTATTAAATCTTTAAAAGGTCCTTGAAATATCACTTCATCATCTATATAGAGAGATTCTATGCTTATTGGAACCATTCGAATGAATCCATCACTTTGGTAAAGCACATTATCTTCTACGTAGAAATTCGTATTTTCTGGTACTACTGAAATTGAATTTAAATGATCAAGAACAATTGCAGTTCTATACGACACTTTTTCTACATAGCGGCTTATCACTAATTGTTCAATGAGATAATCTTCCGTGTTTGGAAAAGAAACTTCGGAAACTTTAATTCCGCCAATCATTTCCGGCACAGTATAGGATTTTTCATCAGTTTGAACGATTAAATGAATACCATTGCTGTGAATACTTAAGTTAAAACTACTAAATACACGATACTCAATAAATACTGTAATCGATGAAATAGCAGCAAAGAACATAAGAACACTAACCAATAGATTTTTGAGTTTAATCTTATAATTATGAATATAAATCCCAAATACTCCTAAGTTCAGTGCGATTACAAAAACCAAATTGTAGCTGTTTCCAACAAAGTAAAAAATTGATAAAATATTCAAATATATGAAAATCAATATGTTTGCGATTATTAAAATTTTCGTTATCTTTCTATAGTATAATCTAGAAATAATGACCCCTATCATCGAAAGAATGAGAAAAGACGGTAGAATAATTCGGTTAATGACACCAAGAAGTTCGTTTTTTAGATTGTTATCAAAAAGGAAATCACCCATAAATGATTGATATGCCATTTGGAAAAGATATGAAAGGAATAACAAAATAAGGAGATTTTTATGTAAAGTTATGAGATAATGAGTCTGTTTTGATTCTTCTGCTATTCTTAATTCTTTAGCAAAAAGTTTCTCTTTTTCAATCCCACAAGAATGACATATCTCTTTACCTTGAAGATTCGTGTTTCCACACACACACTTCCAATAATACTGATTATTTTGAGCTATAAATTCCACTTCGCTACTAGATCTGGTTATTTGTTTAGATATCTCTTGTTGATAATATGAACGTTCATATCTTAGTGTATGTACACTTTCAGCTGGGCTAATCGTTAATTCCTGATAATTACTTGTTGAATAAACAACCCCTTCAATCATCACATCTTTAACATAAAAAGTTCTTTCATCAATAAAATTGAGTTTTCTATCGATAACTAAATTGAAAAATTCATTGTCTGAATTCACTTCTAATTGAAATGATTCCTTACCAATAATCAGAGTTAATTGATCAACTTTTCCTGGTATTGTTTTAATAAAATTAAATTGAAATCCTTTGTCAACTTCCTCAAAAGAGTCAAAATGAATTGGAAAATCAATAAATAAATGATTAATGTTTTTTTTCATAACTACCCTCCAAATATTAAGAATATTAAATAGGACATTGCTATGTATAAAAGTGACGAATACAAAACAACTCTTTGATTCCTACGAAAATCTAGATAATCAGTAGATGTTTTATCCACTTTTGTTGTTCCATTTTTTTTCATATTTTGACGATCTAAACGGTTGTAATTCCCCAACCAAGACATCAAGCCAACCATAGCCAACAATAGGAACAAGATTTGCATGTAAATCGTTTCTTTTGTAATTAAGAATATAATAAATCCAAGCACTAATGGTACTGTAATGCGTATTCCAATTGGTAATATGTATGATTTCATTTTTATACCTCGAGATAAAAAAGCGCTCTTAAAAGAGCACTTTTATTATTTTATTTACTCATCCATTTCTTAATTAATTCTTCATTACCCAGTACATATCTAAGCGGTGATACTTCTATAAATGTATTTTCTTCATAGTTGATATCACCTTTTTCATAGACGAGTTTAACTCTATCATCTTTTGAACTAGGGTCAGGTTGTGGGATTGCAGTTAATAATGCTCTTGTATATGGATGAATTGGATTTTGATAAATATCATTTGCATCTCCAAGTTCAACAATATAACCTTGGTGCATAACAGCAATTCGATCTGAAATGTATTTAATAATTGATAAATCATGAGCAATAAATAGATACGTTAAATCATGCTCAGTTTGAAGTTTTTTCAGTAAGTTAAGTATCTGTGCTCTAATAGAAACGTCTAAAGCTGAAATTGGTTCATCGGCTAAAACAAGCTTTGGCTCAATTACAAGTGCTCTAGCAATACCAATACGCTGTCTTTGCCCACCAGAGAACTCATGTGGATAACGAGATAAATGCTCTGGTAATAAGCTAACTTCTTTTAAGATTTTATTAACTTTTTGTAGACGATCTTCAGTGTCTTTAAACATTTTAAAATTATATAATCCTTCAGAAATAATATAATCGACATTTGCACGTTCATTTAATGAAGCTGCAGGGTCTTGAAAGATCATTTGAATATCATGTTTAATGCTTTTGCGTTCATCTTTTGATAATTTTTTAGCAATATTTTGGCCCTGGAAATATATCGCACCACTTTTAAGGTGATTAATACCTATGATTGCGCGACTAATTGTTGTTTTACCAGATCCAGATTCACCTACTAACCCAAATGTTTCACCTTTATAGATTTTGAAATTTAAGTTATTACATGCTTTTACAATATTATGCCCAACTTCAAATTGAACATTAGCATCTTTCACTTCAAGTAAAATTTCTCTACCATTTACTGGATCAATAGTTGGGACACTATCAGGATATACAACTTCATGAGGTTTAATACGATTTGCGATTTTATCTAAGAATTTACTCATTTTTTGTTCCCTCCTGAATAGATATCTGCTACACGTTCTGATATTTCACCAATAATTTTAGGTCGTTTAACTTCAGGTGCTCTTGGATCCAAAAGCCATGTTTTAGCGTAATGAGTCTCTGAAACTTTAAATAATGGTGCTTCTTTAACAAAGTCAATTTTCATTGCAACTCTGCTTCGCTGTGCAAATGCATCTCCAACAACTACATTAAAGAGAGAAGGAGGTGTCCCAGTAATTGAGAATAACTCTTCATCTTTAGCTCCAAGTTGCGGAAGTGATGATAGTAATGCCCAAGTATAAGGATGTCGTGGATCATAATATATGTCCTCAGCTGTACCTAATTCTACGATTTGACCTGCGTACATAACTGCAACTCGATCAGCTATCTCAGCAACCACACCTAAATCATGTGTGATAAAAATAACAGTAAATCCAAATTCTTCTTTCAAAGATTTAATAAGTTCTAGGATTTGTGCTTGGATAGTTACATCTAGTGCTGTTGTTGGTTCATCACAAATTAATATATCTGGTCTACAAGCTAATGCTATTGCTATAACAACACGTTGTCTCATACCTCCAGAATACTGAAAAGGATAATCGTAAAAACGTGATTCGGCATTAGGAATCCCAACGCGTTTAAGTAGTGAAATCGCTTCTTGTTTAGCTTCTTCTTTATCAAAGCCACGATGTAGTCTAATAACTTCTGTAATTTGTGAACCAATTTTTCTAAGAGGATTAAGTGATGTCATTGGGTCTTGGAAAATAGTTGCAATTCTCTTCCCTCTGATATTCATCCATTCTTCATTAGTTTTATATTTAGTTAAATCTACGCCAGAATAATAGATATGACCATTAGAAATATGACCATTATCATCAAGCATACCAATTAAAGTTTTTGTTAATACTGATTTACCAGAACCTGACTCCCCAACGATCGCAAGTATTTCTTGTTTATTGATATCAAGTGATATATTACGTATCGCTGTCAAGAAATGATCTCTAACTTCAAACTGGACTTCAATATTTTTCATAGATACAATAACGTCACCTTT
Source organism: Candidatus Izemoplasma sp. (assembly GCA_041554935.1). Taxonomy (GTDB): domain Bacteria; phylum Bacillota_I; class Bacilli_A; order Izemoplasmatales; family Izemoplasmataceae; genus Izemoplasma. The sequence goes on along the minus strand of JBFFLJ010000029.1, from coordinate 10,858 downwards.
TTTCAGATGATTATTATTACCTAATTTTTGCTGTGCATCGTCATTTGACTCAGATTTGTTTGTTCTTTTTTTAAATATCTCTTTAAAATTCATCATGTTGCCTCCTTAATGATGTTTCCTTGGATCTAGCGCATCACTAATTGCCATACCCAACAAGAAGAATACAAATATAATAAGTGCCATGACTGCTGCGGGAGCTAAGAGCTGAAATGGATATAGAACGAAGTTTGTTCGTCCAAGATCAAGTAGTGCCCCTATTGAAACAGAACTTGATGGCAATCCAAGCCCGAAATATGATAGTGTTACTTCCATTGATATCATACCAGGGATTGTCAACGATATTTGGGTTATGATTACACCTAACAAATAAGGTAGTAAGTTCTTTTTCATAATTCTTGAACCTGGAGTACCTAGTGTTTTAGATGCAATGTTATATTCGCGATCTGATATGATTAAAACGTAATTTCTCACAAGTCTTGCTAATGGAAGCCAACCAACTATAGTCAAGGCAATAATAAGTCTGACTTCAGTTAGCATTTCAGGATATCTAAAAGCAAATACAAATGACAATAGCATATATATTAACATAGTTGGGATGTTCATAATTAAATTGTAAATTTCAACGAAGATAAAATCGAGTTTTCTAAAATAACCCCAAATTAATCCGAAAATTGTCCCAAGTATAACGACAATCCCACTGTTAACAAGTGCAAGAACTAATGATTTACGAGCTCCGGTCCAAACCATGTAAAATAGATCTCGACCAACGGGATCTGTCCCCCAAAAATGTAAACTATTAGGACGGATGTTTCTTTCATTAACATTGTAATCAAAGAATCCTTCTGGTGTAAACATAGGAATAAAAATAACTCCAAGCAACATCAAAAACAATGTTATCATTGCAATCCATGCAGCTGGCTTTCTTAGAAACGCTGCAAAAACAGACTTAAAGTACGAATATGGGGCAGACTTAATTTCTTCAGATTTTAGAACGTCGATTTCTACTAGTTCAAATAGATCATCTTCATTAATATCATCTACGTTAGATAAGTTTTGCTCATCTATAATAGGTTCAGTATAATTTTGTTTAGATGGATCTCGCTTAACTTTCGTAGGATCATCTGATTTTATTTTGTCCAAAAACTCTTCAGTTTCAATTTTACTGAGTTTTTTAGGATCTTGATTTTTCATAATTAATTATCCCCTTTCTTAGCTTCAAGTTTAATACGAGGATCATATAATGCTGTGGCAACATCACCTAATAAGAATGCTGACATTGATAATAAGCTATATACTACAGTTAACCCTTGAATAACAGGTACATTTGGTCTCGGCGCTCTTAATGCCGAAATCAATAAATTCCCAGTTCCAGGAATTAACCAAATCATTTCAACGAAATATGAACCAATAATAGAAGCAAGGAAAACTGCGGGAATATTACGAATCAACGGAACCATTGCATTTTTTAATACATGAGTGTACATAATGCGTGTATTTGATAATCCCTTTGAACGAGCAAATTTAACATAATCATTTGATAACTCATCAACCATAAAACGGCGAACCCATAAAGCAGTCGCTGGAATAGATAAGAAAACAAGTGAAAATATTGCAGGGAATAAGGTAATCGGTCTATCCTCTAAATAAAAGTAACTAAAGTGTGCAAATCCAAATGGTCCATCAGGACGTCCTAGAATATTATTCATCAATAAAAAGAAAACAAGTGCTGGAATAGCATAATTTAACACGATAAAAGCGCTTCCAATTTTATCTACTGTTCCACCAGGCTTTTTAGCCATCGACACACCCATCGGATAAGCGAATATATAAATAAGTACAACTGATGTTAGTGAAACAAACATTGATATACCAATGCGTTCTTTTAAAATGATACCAACTGGTTGATTTGTTTCCATAGAAATGCCTAAGAAAATAGTACCTTCCCAATAATCAATAGGGTTTTCCCAGTTTAAATCCCATGCAATTGGAACTTGTTTAGGGATAGGTGACATCCAATATAAATATTGTCCGATTGTTTGTGCTAGTGAAACAGGATTACCGTCAATATCGTTTCGACCATACTTAAAAAGTTGCTTAGCTTTATATGCTTCGGCAGCAGTTTCACTTTGACCTGCCAATCTGCTGTATGTATTTAAATCGTAAAGTTGTCTATCGGGAATAGCTCGAATTAAACTTATAACAACAATGATTATAAATATAAGCGTAAGCAAAGAGCGTCCAATACGTTTAAAGATATATATATAAATACCTTTATTCGGTAATTTTTTTATATAATTTAGAATACTTTTTATAACAGACATAAATGTATGCTGATTTTTCTCTTTATTCATAAATAATCTCCTTGTAATAGTAAATATCATATAAAATGCGTGAAGGATACACGCATTCTATACGAATACAGTATAGCCTGAGAACAATGAAATGTTCTCAGTCTATATCTGTCTTTAAAACAAATTAATAATTAAAATTATCTAGCATCTTCAAATGCTGTAACGAGTGCAGCTCTTTGAGTTTGAGTAATAGCCGAGTCAGAAACAATAATATTTTTGAATTTATCATTAGTTAATCCATAAGCAGCCTTACCATGTTGTAAAGGAAGGAAATTAGAAACAACTGGTTGAATAGATGTAGTTGTTTGCCAAGGAATATTTAATGCAGAAACAAAGATTGCATTATATTCAGCTTCAGCTAATGCTTTGTATCTAGCATCAGTTTGAGTTGGATCTACAATTGCAACAGCAGTTTCATAAAGTGCTTGGAAATCACCAAATACTGTTTGAGCAATAGCATCTTTTGCAGCTTGTGTAGTTTCAGTTCCAGCTAAACCGAAGTTTTCTTGGAAGTCTCCACCAATTTTAATTGTATGTAAGTAAGTTTTTGCATCAGCGTAGTCAGGACCCCAACCTCCACCGAATGAAATATCATAGTTAACACTTACCCAGTTCCATTCAGAACGAAGAGCATCACTTGCAGCAACATTGAATCTTACATCAATAACTTCATTTGTAGTACCAGGACCAACTGCATCTAAGATTGGTGTCCACATTGCTAATTCATAAGCTTGCGTAGTAACATTTCTGTTTGCAAGGAAATCAATTGTAATAGGGAAATCAGCAGCAGTTAATGCAGTATTAGCAATTAAATCTGCTTTAGCATCTGTGAAGTATGTAGTAGCTTTTGCGATATCAAATACTGGGTCTTCCCCTTGGATTGAACCAGATAATGATACGCCTGTAGTTCCTTGTTCTCTATTATAAACTTCATCAACATAATCAGCATAATCTTTACCGTTGAATGATGTTAATTCACGGTTAGTGTAACCTCTCATAATAAGCATAGAAGGTTCTGGTGCAGCAGCCATTCTAGCTTCGAAATCTAATCCGTAAAGTACGCCTAATCTGAAATCAACATTAAGAATAGCTAATTTAGTTGCAGCTTCTTGTTCAGGAGTTTTTGCTGGAACATTAGCTCCACCTTGAGTGAAATCAGTACCATAATCGTAAGTGTCACGATCAAAGTTCCAAACACCTGCATAAACAACGTCACCAATTCTTAAAACGCCATTTGTATTAGGGTTAGCAGGATTGTTTACAGTACCTGTACCTGATTCTCCACCAGTTACATAAGTAGCCCATCCTGTTTCATCATTAGAGTTAACAACGAAATCATCAATTAAATCTGCTTCATACCATTCACGTAATGTTGAAGGTGTTGCAGCATTTGGTACATATCTTAAATTAACTTTATTAACATATACATGGTCAAAATCGTAATAGTAAGCATTTTTTACCATTTCAAATGTGTTTTCAAAAACGTGTTTTGTAATTCTGAAAGACCCATTAACTAAAACATAATTTTCTGTTACACCAAAAGCAGTACCAACTTCAGCTAAATAATCTGCATTCACTGGAAGGAAAGGTGAATAAGTTAATGCTGAAAGGAAATAAGGTGCTGGTTCAGAAAGTGTGTAAGAAACTTGATATTTAGAGATTGCTTCAACACCAACAGTGTCAAAATCTAAATCATCAGCAGTATCAGTTGTTCCAAGTGCAGTAGCATAAGCTTCTGCTCCTTTTAAGAAACCTTGAACAATTGTAGTAGTTTGTGAACCATTCGTTGGATTTAGAACGTATTCAATACCAGATACGAAATCTGCTGCAACTACTTCTGCATAAGGAGTTCCTGTTTGGTTGTCAACCCATTGTACGCCTTCTCTTAATTGGAATGTGTACACTTGGTCGCCACCAACTGTTTCAACTTTATAACCTACAGCCATAGCCCCAATAATGTTACCGTATTGGTCATTTTCAACCAATCCGTCAACCATATTAGTATAGAATAATGAATTCCATTGACTATTTGCAGTTAAATAATTGAATTTTTCTTCAGTAACTTCTGATAGATAGTAAGTGTTATACGTATCTAAAACATTAAAAGTTTCTGTCCCCACAGTATACGTACCATCAACAAGTGCTGGATTAGCATTTGTATTTGCTAATGATGTAAAACCAGTAGCCAAGGTAGTTTCTGTGTCATACATTTTTTCAATTTCAGGTGCGTCTTCTTTTTTACAAGCAGTAAACCCGAGAGAAAAAACAATTAATAATGACAATGTGAATAATTTTTTCATTTAAATCCTCCTTTTTTTTTCAGTAGTAATCTCTACTGACTGAATATATTATACAAATAATAGAAGAACTTGTCAACGGTATCTACGATTTTTATCGTGTAAACGTTCAAGTTGGCAAAGTCTAACCCAAAAGAAATCTAATCTCACACATGGCCTAAATTATCTAATTTCTTCAGCAAAAACTCAAAAAACTAGTGTGATAAACAGTTTAGTAACATTGCTGTAAATGATATACTTTTCTTTTTTTTTGTTCTTATCTGCTAAGTTTTTATCAATCTTCACATATCAACTTTACAATTATTCTAATTATTATTTCCTGATTATCACAGTTTGTGAGCCATTTCTTCCATTTTTGAGGGTATTGTCACCCTCGGTGAGTAACATAACTTATTTTTGATCTCTCAAAAATATCAAAATTTTTCTATTTCTATAATATATATAATTTTCACATCAATACCTTGATATTCATGTGAAATGATTTTTTCTTATACCCCACATCTTTTTCCATTTACAACTAGGATATTTCGTTTTCGTGCCATTCATATTTTTAAAAAAAGTCTAGACCAAAAATGTTTGATTTTATGTCTAAATCAATATCACTAATTGATATTCCTTTTCCTTATATGTATAACGCTTACATATATTTGGTAAAATTCGATACAATTTCTGTATTTTACTCAAGTTTGATTCTTGATATCAATTTATTCTACCATCATAGATTATTTATAATTGCCCAAACTGTAGTTTTCATTGAATTCCCTCTATTTAACTATTTTCTTAATTTGAATTTTATAATATATTTTATCGCTAATACTTGACAAAATGTCGCTAATACTTGACATATATATAATGCAATGATACACTACTATTGAAACGAGGTGTCTTATGGATAAGGAAAAGATTCTACAAAAAGCACAAAAAGAAAAGAACGATGAACGATATATTACAATTTTGACAAAAGGGACTTTGGTTGGTCTTGGGATGATGCTGGTAACTGTATTGTTTCTAATTGTATGGAACGTGATACAAGACGAATTAATTTATGATTATATGTTAATTGTTACTTCACAATTAATCGCTTTTAGTATTTTTCAATATATGAAAATGCCTGAAAGAAAAATATATGTATTATTAATTGTTGTTTTATCATTATTATTCATTGCAAATTTAATTGTCTATACAACAAGTTTTGAAGTGATGTAATATGAAGAAAAACGATCAATTAATCTTACATAATCTATTAAAAGTTGCTCGTGCTGAAAAAGAGATCACACAATTAGATTTATCGAAATTAGTGGGAGTGTCACGCCAAACTATAAATTCCATTGAAAAAGGACAATTTAATCCCTCAGCAAAATTAGCTCTATTAATCTGTATCGCTCTAGATAAAAAATTTGAAGAACTATTTTATTTTGAAGTGTAGGGGGAATGTTTATGACTTTTATTAAAAAGAATTTGGATTGGGTTTTTGCAAGTTTTTACGCTTTAATTACTTTGTCGTATCCAACAATCAAATTCATCTCTGATATGTTATATTTCATTAACATTTATGGAAATGAGAAAAAGAGCATAATGTTTCTATGGAGTTACATGTTGCTAAATACAGGTATGCCAGACTACCTTTATTCAGGGATGTATTTTGTTCTATTATTACCAATACCTATTGTCATTCTTGCATCTTATAGATTTCATAAGAATGTAAATGAGAGCAATTTAATTCAGGATGAATTTAACAAAGACAATAATCGAGTGATATTTAGGGAATTATTATCTGCATATAAGAGAGTTATAATCTATATTTCTATTATTTCCTTATCAATGCTGCTTATTATCATTATTTTTCCTAATAGTGGTCTATACCTTAAAGGAAGCAACGAGGTAGGAGATGCCCTAAAAATGAACTTAGGACTACTTCTATTTTCACTAATAGTTACAAATGTGAGTGTAATTGTTGTGAGATTCAGTAGAAAATATCGATACACTTTATTATTTAGCGTTATAGGTTTTGTAATCGGAACACTATTGATAGGATTATTATTCGAAGGAATTAGAAATGCAATTGGATTTGATTCATTTTACCCAACTTTCATTTTGTATAATTTGATTTGGGAAACAAGAGGAATAACATACTTGATAGAATTATTTAATGGTGGTGTTACTTTCTTTATTACAGGATACATAATCTACTTGCTCTATGTTGGCGATAAATCAATTGAAGAGTAAAATGATATTTAATTATTAAGGCTTGATTCCCTGGAGGAGTCACGCCTTTTTTTATACAAAGTTGCAAATATATATAGCGACTCAGATAGCCAAAAACTCAATCTAACTATATGCAACAATATTTAATCAAAAAGGCACATGAAAATCTAAAAGGAACCCCATTTAGTCGTCACTAAATGGGGTTCCTTTACTATTCATTCATCTATTCTACAAAAATGAAACACTTTGTAGTTACAACCCTACTCATATTAACTTTAATAATTTGATCTTCGAGTTTCCCAGAAAGTTTAAAACTACCCTCAAATACCGATGTATATTTATCAACAAGTACGTCATCTATATACAGATAAGTTTTTGATAATGTAGTTTTCACAAGTATTTTATGATTCTCATAATCAGATTCAACAACTATACTATGACAAATTACCTGATGAAGAGTGGTATATAAAACTAATCCAATGCTTACACTAATAAACATTATCCATTCAAACCACAATACAGCAGCGATTACACCAATAAAATATATTACAATGGCGATTAGTAATGTTAATTTAAAAAACTTTGTAGGTGCTTTTACCCAATTGAGTTTAAGTTCTTTAATAGATCCAATGTGATTTTCTTTAGATTCAAGACTATCTTTTGCTAAATCAAGATTAATCAGATCATCTATTTTTAATTTATAAACATGTGCAATTTTATTTAATGCAGATACATCAGGTACAGACTCTCCTCTTTCCCATTTGCTTATAACCTTATCAGAGTAATTTAACAAATCGGATAACTGCTTTTGTGTGTAACCATTAGTCTTACGCAAGTAGACAATATTATTAATAAATCTTTCTTCATTCATTACAACCACACTCCTATGTAATTATTATACAATAAATCTCATTTATTCATACTCAATAATCATATATACTTGTCTCAAGTTCATAGACTATAATTCTACATTTCATAGAATCCTATAATAAGAATCTTCTCATAACATTCATCATTCATAGATTAAATTAACATTCCAGAAACATGAGATTTTGAACTCCTTCTAATCCCTCTGTTTCACTATGTAAATAATGTTAAAAAAATTGACTTTTTCCCGCGGATTCGACTCTTTAAAATCCTCACTTCCCCTTTTGCAATAAGACTAGAACGAAAAGAAATTGATTTTGCAGCTCATTTTTTTCTCCAATTTTGGGTAAATAAAAACCGAGGATTTCATCAACGATTAATTAAAGCCATCTGAAATTCTCGGATGCGGGTACCATTGTATTGTATGACCTATTTAAAACAATTTTACTTCCCTAAATTATGGCTTAATTTGACTTTTTGGTTTTGAGTTGATTTTCAAGTGGCAATTTCTTTGTGTCAAAATAGTGCATTCCACCATCTACTTAATGCGCGGTATCAAACCTTGGTAAAGAAGGCTGATACGATTGTGTCGAACCATAATTTTAGATTCTAAATCTAATTATCATCCTTTACCCAAATCGGCACAATTTTATTTTGATAACCGTAACTATAATCCACATTAGAATAATCATAAGTATATACGTTATCATTAGTACTTATCGCTATGCTAATATTAACAGTTGATCCAAAATCATGTATCAAGTCAAAGTCGTATTCGAAACCATAATTTAACCAAAATCCTTGTTCTGGCTGTTCTACAATTATTTCGATATACGAGCTATTGTAATTTTCATTTAGCAAAAAACCTTCAATATTTACACTACTGTGAATCAAGGAATCATTAATATAGACTTCAACTTGCTCAATTTCCTCAATTGAGCAATCTAAATGAGTCCCTTCTATAATCAAAGTAACTTCATCGTCAGTAAATACTTCAATATAACCATGTATAGGAGTGCCTAAATTATCAGGTTGTTCATAGTGATATGCAATTCTATTTACAACTTGAATTTCATGGGTTAGTAGTATATATGAAAAGTATGCTATAAAAACAAAGCCAACAAATACATATGTCGATTTTACAATCAAACGTAATCTTTTTGTTGCAAGAGCATACTTATCAACATAATTTCGACTTAGTTCTTGTTCATACAAAAACCCACCAATAATACCTAAAACGATTATTGCCAAAATCAAGATCAATAAAACAATAAGCGGAATGTGATTATATTCTGGTATATTGAACAAAGCAACAATATACCCAAATAAAAATGTGAAGTTCATCCCAAGAATAATGTACTTATGTTTTTGAACATTTCTACCTATATAAAGATTATAAAGTGAAAATAGGTATGTTACACCAATAACTGGTACTAATAACCCAAATAATGATAAAGTTATAAAGCCACCTTGAACAATCATATAACTATACCCCCAACAAACCCTATTAAACCAATAATTGAAAAGAATCCTAAAATTGCTCCTTGCACTGTTAAGAATGCAAGTGCTAATTTATTAGTTTTTATCTTGGCCATATCAATTGGTTTTATTTCAATATCCATTAATTCATCAATAGTAATGTTAAATACTTCAGCTATCTTTTTAACATTATATAAATCTGGTAATCCGTCAGATCTTTCCCATTTACTAATAGCTTGTCTACTAACACCAATTAATGAAGCTAAATCATCTTGTGACATTGATGCTTTTTTTCGAAGTGTTTGTAATTTCAATCCAAAATATTCCATATTAATTCCTCCTCTGATTCAATACTATATAAAAGTACCAATTTACTCAAGAATAGATGTACTTACATATTAGCAACGGAAAGTTGCATTTGCTAAATATGGCAAACAATAGTTATATTATACACTATAAAAAATCAGTAATCTCCAAAAATCTATAATCGTGTAGAATTTCTATGCTAACATCCAAAAATAGATAAAACTTGAGTGATTTTTTGATAACCAAAAATAGTTGAGATAGATAAACAGCCCATATAACGCAAAAAAGGCCTGATACAATTTTATCAACTCAATGCTTTTTATTTGGTGGAGTTGAGAGTCCCTGAACGATACCCTCATCCTCACAAAAAAAGTCTAAGGATTTCCCCTAGACTATTCAAATTATCTTCTCCTACTTCTAACGAAAATAACTATAACTATTACAATAACTACAATAAGAAATACTCCAAATATACCAAAAATCAACAGGGGAATATAATTCATTGGGTTAGACCATCCAGCGCAGCCATTCCCAATGGCCTCTGCTCCAAACACTTCGGTATCTTCATCAAAAGTATGAGCTACAGAACTAAAATCATCACCCTCATCATAAAATCCAAAATCATCCTTGTTGTACTTAAATGAAATTTTGATTACATTACCATCATCATCAAAAACTATGATTTTATACTCTTGAATAGTGTTTTCCCTCATCGCGTTAAACTCATGATTCCATCCAGATTCCCATACATCTACATCATCTGAGTAATGAGCTTTATAACTAACCCAATCACCATCTTCTAAAAATGTGAAAGATTCATAACTTGGATGTTCTACCATAAACTGATTATTTACAGCCTCTTGGTAATACTCTGGATACTCCTTTTTATTAAATAACAAATCATAGTTATATTCAGGAGAATTATCAAAATCTTCCCCATCAACTGTGATTATTGTTGTATCTCTATAAATAACTGGGCTACATGCACATACACTAGTTACATTAACTTTTGTCAATAATATAAGTATCCCTAATAAAACTAATAGTATTTTGTTCTTTCCCATCCTCATCACCTCTTATACATATTATATCATATCAAAGATTATAATTATGTTGAAATCATGATAAGTTCCTATCCCCTTCTTATTTAAATAAGTTTTCGAACTTGGACAGGGGTTCAGAGTGCCAAAAATCTAAAACAAACCTATTGCGACTATGTTCAATTGAAAATCCACATGAAAATGTGCTAAATTTGTGTATCTTTTTATTCCAAACAAAAACCGAGGAATCTATACACAGCTATAAATAGCCATTAAATTCCTCGGACTAGGGTACTATTGGTGGAGTTGAGGG
>JBFFLJ010000028.1:0-21657 GCA_041554935.1 Candidatus Izemoplasma sp. | reverse complement strand
CAGTTCAATTACTTCTTCAGCGCGACGAATTGCTTCCTGTTCACTAACACCAAAGTTCTTAGGGCCAAAGATAATATCTTTTTGAACTGTTTCTTCAAATAGTTGATAATCTGGAAATTGGAAAACCAATCCAACTTTTTGACGAAGAGGATTTAATTTTGCTTTTTTATTTTTTTTCTTTACATCTTTATATACTTTTATTCCATAAATAGTTACTTCACCTGTTGTCGGTCTGATTAATGCATTCATATGTTGAACTAATGTTGATTTACCACTTCCTGTTTCCCCAATTAACGTGATAAACTCATTTTTTTCATTGATTTCTAAATTGATATCTTTGATTGCTTGAAATGTTGAACCGTCTAGACCGGTATATTCGTAACTTACTTGTTCAAACTTAATTGCCATAACAATTCCTCGATGTGGGGATCTTTGATATTTGCTTCTGCCATATTAAAGAGTAGTTTTAATGGGAGAAGCAGTTCTAGATTTGATGCATTCAACATTTCTTTTTCATTCAACATTTCATTTGTGTTACCGCATGCTAGCACACGACCTTCTTTTAAAACAATAATGCGGTCACTATATACTGCCTCTTTCATGTCATGAGTGATTGAGATTACAGTAACGCCTTCTTTGTTTACTGCTTTGATATACTCCATAATCGCATCACGACCTTTAGGGTCAAGCATACTTGTTGCTTCGTCAAAGATGATAATATCGGTATCCATTGCTAAAATACCAGCAATTGCGACACGTTGTTTTTGGCCACCACTTAATTGATGTGGTGGTTTTGATAAGTAATCAATCATATCGACTTTTGATGCATAAACAGCAATTCGTTCTAACATATCTTCACGGGTAAATTCAAGATTTTCCATACCAAAAGCGATATCATCTTCGACTGTGACACCAACGAATTGGTTGTCAGGATTTTGAAAAACGATACCGATTTTTTCACGAACTTGATGAACGGTTTCTTCATTAAGTTCGATGTCATCGACAATGATTGTTCCACTGTCGGCTTTTAGTAACCCGATGATTAATTTAGATAACGTTGATTTACCACTACCATTGTGTCCTAAGATACTAACCCATTCACCTTTTTTGATTTCTAACGAAACGTCCTGTAAGACAGGGGTATCTTTGCGATAAGCAAATGATAAATCTTTGATTTTAATTATGTTCATATCATCAACTCCATTAACTACGTTATTATAACAAAATAAATATAAAAATGCACGATATTCGGTTTCAATAATAACAATATTTTTGACAAATAAAAAACAAGTTCAAATGAACTTGTTTTTATGTTGTATTATTCTACGAATTCGATGATTGCCATAGGAGTACTGTCTCCACGTCTAGGCCCCATTTTATAAATTCTTGTATATCCACCGTTACGTTCTTTAAAACGTGGTGCGATATCATCAAATAATTTTTGAAGTGCGTTTTTATCATCTCCAGCGTCTAAGAAACGCACTGTTTGTGCAGCTTGACGACGAGAAGATAAAGTGTTTTTCTTACCTAAAGTAACCATTTTTTCAACTAAGCGTTTTAATTCTTTCGCTTTTGTTTCAGTCGTAGTGATGCGTTCGTGAATAATTAAATGAGTCACTAAGTCACGAAGCATTGCTTTACGTTGATCACTTCTACGGTTTAATTTACTATATCCAGCCATGAGTTAACCTCCTATTAATGTCTAGCTAATCCAAGACCAAGTTCATCCAGTTTTTGTTTAACTTCTTTAAGAGATTTCTTACCAAGATTACGAACTTTCATCATATCTTCTTCAGATTTTCTGGTTAGTTCATCTACAGTGTTAATTCCAGCTCTTTTTAAGCAGTTATAACTTCTTACTGATAAATCTAAATCTTCGATTTGCATTTCTAGTATTTGTGAATTTTGTTCATCTTCACGTTCAACCATGAAGTCTTCTTGTTGTGCTTTATGACTTAACTCGACCATTACTTCTAAGTGTTCAATAAGCATTTTTGAAGCGATTCCGATTGAATCTTGTGGCGTGATTGAACCATTAGTCCAAACTTCCAAAATAAGTTTTTCCAGTCCGTTAGAACTACTAGTAGCTGGTGCTACTTCGTAATTACAACGTGCAACTGGTGTATAAATACTATCGATTGGAATTAATCCAACATGATCATTATACTGTTTGTTATTCTCAGCACTAACGTATCCAATACCTTTTCTTGCGACCATAATCATACGGAATTTTCCTTTGTTTACAGTAGCAATATGTTGATCTTCATTTACAACTGATACTTCGTTATCACAAAGGATATCTTTCGCAGTTACAACATGAGGACCTTCCACGTAAATTTCTAAACGTTTTTCGACATTTGGATCTTTGTTATCAATTGTTAAAACAACCTCTTTTAAGTTTAAGACAATTGCTGTAACATCTTCAACGACACCAGGAATACTTGAGAACTCATGTTCTACACCATCGATGTCAGTGTTGATGATAGCTGCTCCAGGTAATGATGATAACAATATTCTACGAAGTGAATTACCTAACGTTACTCCGTATCCTCTTTCCAATGGAGAGATGACGAATTTCCCATAATGTTCTGATTCGTCTATTGCTTCAATAGTAGTATTTGGCTTTTCAAATTTTAAATCTTTCAAATAAACTACCTCCCTTTATTGTCCCATTTTATTTGTGAGGTCGTTTTGGTGGACGACATCCGTTATGTGGGATTGGTGTTACGTCTTTGATTGCAGTAATTTCTAAACCAGCTGTTTGTAATGAACGAATTGCAGCCTCACGTCCAGGTCCAGGACCTTTAACAGAAACTTCAACACGTTGTACACCGTGTTCCATTGCTGCTTTTGCACAAGCTTCTCCAGCTAATTGTGCAGCAAATGGTGTTGATTTACGGCTTCCTTTGTATCCTAGTGCTCCCGCACTGCTCCAAGCAATAGCGTTACCATTAGGATCCGTTACAGTAATAATCGTGTTATTGAAAGTCGAATGAATGTGCGCTACTCCCGAAGGAATATTTTTCTTCACACGACGTTTGGTTCTTTGCTTTTTAGCCATGGTTATTTCCTCCTATTTTTTCTTGTTAGCGACAGTTTTTCTAGGTCCTTTTCTTGTACGAGCATTGTTTCTTGTGTTTTGCCCGCGAACAGGTAACCCTCTTCTGTGACGCATTCCTCGGTAACTACCGATTTCTTGTAAACGTTTGATGTTCATGATTACTTCACGACGTAAGTCTCCTTCAGTTTTGAAGTTTGTTACTTCTGTACGAATACGACCTAGTTCGTCTTCTGTTAAATCTTTTACTCTTGTATTTTCATCGACATCTGCTGCCGCAAGAATTTTTTGTGCAGTTGATTTTCCGATACCGAAAACGTAAGTTAATGAAATTACGATTCGTTTATCTCTAGGAATATCTACACCTGATATACGTGCCATATGTGCACCTCCTATTAACCTTGTCTTTGTTTATGCTTTGGATTCTCGCAAATAACCATAACAGTACCTTTACGTTTGATTACTTTACATTTATCACAAATTTTCTTCACACTTGGTCTTACTTTCATTTGTTTAATCCTCCTTTGAAGATCTATTAATTTATTTATTCATTTATTTGTGGCGATATGTTATACGCCCACGTGTTAAGTCGTACGGTGATAACTCAACCGTTACTCTATCACCTGGTAGAATGCGAATGTAGTACATACGGATTTTACCAGAAACGTGTGCATTCACTCGATGACCGTTTGGTAATTCAACGATGAATTGAGTGTTTGGTAAAGCTTCAACAACTTTACCTTCAAATTCGATTTTATCTTCTTTTGCCATTATCTAACCTCCTAAAGAGTCGTCAGGATGATACATTCATCCTCTGTGATTAATACACTGTGTTCAAAATGAGCACTAATTGATCCATCTATTGTTACAGCGGTCCAATTGTCTTTCAAGACTTTTACTTCCTTACGTCCCATGTTGATCATTGGTTCGATCGCAAATGTCATTCCTGATTTTAACAATGTCCCACGTCCAGGTATTCCAAAGTTAGGGATTTGAGGATCTTCGTGAAGGCTTTTGCCAACACCATGTCCCACGAACTCTCTAACCACACCATACCCAAAAGATTCTGCATAAGTTTGAATCGCATGTCCGATATCCGTTAAACGATTACCGGCTGTAGCCATTTTTAATCCCTCAAACAATGATTGTTTTGTTACATCAAGTAACTTTTGAACATCTTCACTAATCGTTCCGACTGGGTATGTCCAAGCACTATCGCCATGATATCCTTTGTAGATTGCACCAATATCAACACTGATGATATCGCCATCTTTAAGGACAACTTTATTACTTGGTATCCCGTGTACAACTTGTTCATTGACGCTTGTACAAGCACTTGCTGGGAATCCACCATATCCTTTGAAAGAAGGAATAGCGTTGTAATCTCGAATTGTTTGTTCAACGATTTGATCAATTTCTAATGTTGTTACGCCTGGTTTGATAAATGCCGCGATTTTTTGATGAGCAAGCGCAACAATACGTCCCGCTTCTCTCATCAACTCAATCTCGCGTTTGGATTTAATTGTTACCATTACTCGATCTCTTCCAGAACCAATATAATGTCTTCGTATACATGATTAAAATCTTGCATCCCATTTACATTATATAAAATCCCTTGTTTTTCGTAGTAGTTTAATAACGGTTTTGTTTTTTCCTCATAAATATCTAATCGACGTTGTACTGAATCATGAGTGTCATCAATTCGTTGATATAACTCACCACCACAAACATCACAGATATCTTCAACAGAAGGTTTCTTGAATTTTAAGTGGTAAGTTGCGTCACAGTTTTTACAAACGCGACGTTGTTCCATGCGTTCAAAGAGAACATCATGGCTTGATAAAATATTAATGACAGAGTCTAGTTTTGTTCCCATCTCTTCTAACATTCTATCTAAAGCAATTGCTTGTGTCACAGTACGAGGATAGCCATCTAAGATGAAACTATCAGTCGTATCTGCTTTGTTAAGTCTAATACGAACGATTTCATTGGTAATATCATCACTAACTAGTTCGCCGTTTTTGATGTATTTCATTGCTTCAATTCCAATTGGTTCATTGTTTTGGTATGCATCTCGAAACATTTGTCCTGTCGAGATGCTTACGATGTTGTAGTGCTCGCGGATTTTTGCAGATTGGCTACCTTTTCCGGCACCAGGAGGACCCATCACTAAAATTTTCAATTCTGGTTTCCTTTATTTAATGAACCCACTGTAAGATTGTTCTTGCGTTTGTGTTTTGATTTGTTTTGTAGTCTCGATAGCCACACCTACTACAATGAGAAGACTCGTTCCACCAATTTGAACATATGATGGTAAACTGAAGATCATTGATGCAAAGATCGGTAATGATGCAATTAATACTAAGTAAGTTGCGCCAATAATTGTCACTTTAAATAGTGTTCTTGATATGTAGTTTTCAGTGTCAACTCCAGGACGTACCCCAGGAATATATGCTTTTTGATTTTGCAAGTTCTTAGCGATTTTTTCAGGATTAATCTGAACAAACGCATAGAAGAATGCAAAGATGAAGATTAAGAATACATATAATGTATATCCTAATGGTTTTGTGTAAGTAAAGAATTCATTTAACCATAAACTTAATCCCGTAGGTAAATTTGGTAATAATCCAAGAATTGTTGTTGGAATACTAAGTAATGTAACAGCAAAGATTACCGGAATAACTCCTGCAGAGTTAATTTTAATCGGAATATTTGAGTCATGTTTTCCTTGGAATTTTTGAGTTGTAGAACGATTAGAATATTGGATAGGTATTTTTCTAGATGCTGATTGCATCACTGTTACAAAGAAGATTACAGCGATATAAACCAATAATACTAAGCCAAAGACTGAATACGTTCCTAAATCTGACCCTTCAGCAGTAATGTATTGTTCAACCAAACTTCGAATCATACCAGGCATCCCTGAAACGATCCCAGCAACAATGATCATTGAGGTTCCATTTCCAACACCTTTTAGTGTAATTTGATCGCTCATCCATAATAAGAATGCTGTTCCAGCTGTCATTACGATAGCGATGTATGTGTAAGTCAAGAATGTTACGTCAGCAACACCAACGTCGATGATTCCTCCGCCACCTTGAAGTTCGAACCCTAATGTCATAACTAAGGCTTGAACAAATGCTAAACCAATCCCTAAATAACGAGTTAATTGGTTGATTTTTTGTTTTCCTGTTTCTCCTTCTTCACTCCATTCTTTTAAGACAGGGATAATATCCATCTGTAATAATTGAACGACGATTGAAGCAGTAATATATGGCCCAATACCAAGGGCTATAATTGAGTAATGTTTTAATGCGTTCCCTGTAAATGCGTTTGCAATCCCAATGATTCCACTTGTAGAAGCATCAAAGAAAGCGGTGATTTGTTCAGGGTTAATGAGAGGAATTGTGATATAAGTTGCTGCTTTATAGACTAAGAATGCTGCTAATGTAAATAGAATCTTCTTAAGCACGTTTTTACTTTTAAATACTGCAACTATATTATCCAATTTAAATCACCTCGACAGTTCCACCAGCTGCTTCAATTTTCTCAACTGCAGACTTTGTGAATTTATTTGCTTGAACAGATAATTTTTTATCTAATGTTCCATCTCCTAAAATTTTCACACCATCTAAAAATTTACGGATTAGTTTATCTTGGTATAACACTTCAGGAGTAACAACAGTTCCTGCTTCGTAACGATTTAATTCGCTAACATTAACAGTCGCATATTCTTTTCTGAAGAAGTTTGTAAATCCTCTTTTAGATAAACGTTTGAAATATGGAGTTTGTCCACCTTCAAATCCTGGACGTGTTCCCCCACCTGAACGTGAGTTTTGACCTTTTGTACCTAAGCCAGCAGTTTTACCTGTTCCGCTACCAATACCGCGACCAACACGTTTTTTGCTGTGAGTAGAACCAGGAGTTGGTTTTAAGTTGTGTAATTCCATTCTGGCACCCCCTATTTTTCAACAACTTCTACTAGATGAGCAACGACTTTAATCATTCCTCTAATAGTAGGAGTGTCTTCTTTCACTACAGTTTTGTGTAATTTAGTTAATCCTAGAGCTTTCGCAGTAGCTCTTTGGTTTGGATAAGAAGCGATTAAACTTTTACGTAAAGTGATTTCTAATTTTGCCATTAGTTTAAAATCTCCTCTACAGTTAATCCTCTTGTACGAGCTACTTGTTCGGCAGTTCTTAATGTTGCGATTGCATCAAATGTTGCACGAACAATGTTGATTGGAGTATTTGAACCTAAAGATTTACTTAAAATATCTTCGATTCCAGCTAACTCTAGTACGGCACGAACTGGCCCACCAGCGATAACTCCTGTCCCACCAACAGCAGGTCTTAAGAATACTTTTCCAGCCCCATATCTACCTGTGATAGCATGAGGAATTGTAGTTCCATACATTGGAACTTTCACTAAATTACGTTTTGCTTCTTCAATTGCTTTTTTGATTGCATCTGGAACTTCTTGAGCTTTTCCTGTACCAAATCCAACATTACCTTTACGGTCACCGATAACTACTAAAGCACTAAAACGGAAACGACGTCCCCCTTTAACTACTTTGGTAACACGGTTAATATTTACGACTCTCTCTTCGTACTGTTTTGGTTCTCTTTTGGCACGACGAGGTCTTCTTGATCTTTTATCGTTTTCCATAAGCTATACCTCCTAGAATTCTAATCCAGCCGCACGTGCAGCTTCAGCTAATGCTTTAACTCTTCCGTGGTAAAGGTAACCACTTCTGTCGAAAACAACATTTTTTATATTTTTAGCAGTAGCTCTTTCTGCTAATAACGTTCCTACAGCAGTTGCTGCATCAATATTTCCACCATTTGCTAATTTGTTATCTTTTTCAACGCTGTTTGCGCTAACTAAGGTAACTCCGTTGACATCATCAATAACTTGTGCGTAGATATTTTTTGCGGATCTAAACACACTGATACGTGGTCTAGATGGAGTTCCTACTAAAGAAGCTCTAATTCTTGTATGTCTTTTTTGACGTAAGTCATTTCTTGAATTATTTTTCATTATCTAATCACTCCAAACTGCTACTTAGCAGTTTTCCCTTCTTTTCTACGAACATATTCATCAACGTAACGGATTCCTTTACCTAGATAAGGTTCTGGTGGGCGAACCCCTCTAATATTAGCTGAGAATTCCCCAACTAATTGTTTGTCAATTCCTGATATAAAGATTTGTGTGTTTTTTGGAACTTCCACAGTTAATCCTTCAGGGATTGGCATTTCTACTGGATGTGAATACCCAGCAGCGATTACTAATGTATTTCCTTGAAGTTGTGCACGATACCCAACTCCAACCATTTTCAATTCTTTTTTGAAACCTTCACTTACACCAACAACCATGTTGTTAATTAATGCTCTTGTAGTACCATGGATTGCTCTGTGTATTTTTGTTTCTGATGGTCTTTCTACTTCTAATGTTCCGTCTTGTACGGTAATTTTCATGTCACGATTAAAGGTAAAAGTTAATGTTCCTTTTACACCTTTTACGGTAACAGTATTATTCTCGTCAACCGATACTTCAACACCACTAGGTAGTGAAATTGGTTTCTTTCCAATACGACTCATCTGCTACACCTCCGATTATTTTTGTTACCAAACGTAAGCTAAGATTTCGCCACCGAATTTCAATTTTCTAGCTTCACGATCTGTCATAAGACCATTTGAAGTTGAAATAACAGCGATTCCTAATCCGTTTAGTACTTTAGGGATTTCATTTGTTTTTGCATATACTCTAAGACCTGGCTTAGAGATTCTTTTTAATCCTTTTACGACTCTTTCATTTTGTAAATATTTTAATGATACACGTAAGATGTCTTGAACTTCACCTTTAACAGTGACAATGTTTCCGATATATCCTTCTTTTTTCAAAAGTTCTAAAAATTCTTTTTTCAGTTTTGAAGCAGGGATATCAACAGTTTCGTGTTTCATTTGGTTCGCATTTCTGATTCTAGTCAGCATATCTGCGATCGGATCTGTCATTACCATATAATTTGCCTCCTTCCAATTTCTTGGAAAATATTTTTTACCAACTTGCTTTTCTAACGCCTGGAATTTGTCCCTTGTAAGCTAATTCACGGAAACAAATACGGCATAATTTAAATTTTCTGTAAACTGCGTGTGGTCTACCACAACGTTCACAACGGGTATATTCTTTAACTTGGAATTTATTTCCGCGTTGCTGTTTAACTTTCATTGACGTTTTAGCCATTTTATTTCCTCCTTATTTTCTAAACGGCATACCTAATTGCGTTAGTAATTCTAATGCTTCTAGGTCTGTTTTTGCCGTTGTTACAATAACAATGTCCATTCCGCGAACTTTATTGATTTTATCATAATTCACTTCTGGGAAAATGATTTGTTCTTTAACACCTAATGTATAGTTTCCTCTTCCATCAAATGCTTTGCTTGAAACTCCTTGGAAGTCTCGCACACGTGGTAAAGCGATTGATACTAGTTTATCTAGAAAATCATACATTCTTTCTCCACGAAGTGTTACTTTACAACCAATTGACATACCTTCACGTAATTTGAAGTTTGCGATTGATTTTTTTGCTTTTGTGATCACTGGTTTTTGACCTGTGATTTGAGTTAGTTCGTTTACTGCGTCGTCTAATGCTTTGCTATTAGCAATAGCATCTCCTACACCCATGTTTACAACAATTTTAGACACTTGTGGTGCTTGCATCACTGATGTAAATTTGAATTTTTCAACTAAGCTTTGACGAACGCTATTTTGATATTTCTCTTGTAAGCGATTCATGCGTAAAGCCTCCTTTCTGATTAGTCTAATACCTCACCAGATTTTTTTGAATATCTCACTTTTTTTGTTACTTCTTCTTTTTTGATTGTTTCAGTAACATATTTGTATCCTACTCTTGTTGTTCCTGTTTTTTTCTCAACGATCATAACATTTGATGCATGGAATGGTGCTTCATACTCTAAAATTCCACCATCTGGATGACTTTGGGTAGGCTTAGCATGTTTCTTAATAACATTTACACCTTCAACAATAACTTTGTTTGTTGATGGATAAGCTTTTAAGACTTTACCTTCTTTACCAAGGTTTGCTCCGCTAATAACTTTAACGGTATCTCCTTTTTTAATCTTCATAAGTATACCTCCTACTCCTATAGTACTTCTGGAGCTAATGATACGATTTTCATAAATCCTGCATCACGTAACTCTCTTGCTACTGGGCCAAAAATACGTGTCCCACGTGGAGATTTGTCATCTTTCACGATTACTGCAGCATTGTCATCAAATTTAATATATGATCCGTCTTTACGACGAATTTCTCTTTTTGTTCTAACGATTACAGCTTTTAAAACGTCTCCCTTTTTCACTTGTCCACCAGGAGTTGCACTTTTTACTGTAACAGTAATGATATCTCCGATACTAGCATATCTACGACCAGTACCTCCTAAAACCTTAATAGTTAAGACTTCACGAGCTCCAGAGTTATCTGCAATTTTTAATCTTGATTCTTGTTGAATCATAATGAACCTCCTTTTAGCTCTATACTAAGACTTTTTTTCTACGATTTCTAATAAACGGAATCTCTTTGTTTTTGATAATGGACGAGTTTCCATAATTTTAACTACATCTCCAACAGTTGCAGCATTTGCTTCATCGTGAACAGCAAATTTTTTGGTTTGTTTTACACGTTTACCATATAAACGGTGTTTTTGATAACTTTCAACTAAGACAGCAATTGTTTTATCTGTTGCATCTGATACAACAACACCTGTTAGTATTCTTCTATTTTTACGTTCCATAAATATCTCCTCTCGCCTAAGCTCTCTCGTTAAGAATTGTTTTCATTCTCGCGATGTCTCTCTTAACTTTACCAATACGAGCAGTATTTTCTAACTGACCTGTAGCTTGTTGGAAACGTAGGTCAAATAGTTCTTTTTTAAGCGCAACGATTTCTTCGTTGATTTTCGCAGTATCCATTTCTCTAATATCATTAGCCAACATTAGAATCACCACTTTCTCGTTTAACGAATTTTGTAGTAACAGGAAGTTTATGAGCAGCCAGACGAAGTGCTTCACGAGCAGCAGTTTCATCAACACCTGCGATTTCAAACATTACTGTACCTTCTTTTACAATCGCCACGAATCCATCAGGATTACCTTTCCCAGATCCCATACGTACTTCTAACGGTTTTGCCGTTTTTGCCATATGTGGGAATATTCTAATCCAAACTTTTCCTTGACGTTTCATGTATCTTGTCATTGCAACACGGGCAGCTTCGATTTGACGGCTTGTGATCCATGCTCCTTGCAGAGACATTAATCCATAGTCACCAAAGCTTACTTGTGTTCCACCTTTTGCTTTACCTTCATATGATACTCTATGAGGACGACGGTATTTTGTTCTTTTCGGAGTTAACATTAATTCTTCCCTCCTCTTTTTCTCTCAGGTAAAATTTCACCTTTGTAGATCCATACTTTGATACCAAGTTTACCATAAGTAGTGTCTGCTTCAGCAGCAGCGTAATCGATGTCAGCACGTAATGTATGTAATGGAACATTACCTTCACTGTATCCTTCGCTTCTTGCCATTTCAGCTCCACCTAAACGACCTGATACTAATGTTTTACACCCTAACGCTCCTGCTCTAATTGCACGTTGAATTGCCATTTTTTGAACACGACGGAATGATGCTCTGTTTTCCAATTGGTTGGCAATACTATCAGCTACAAGTAATGCATCAACTTCTGGTCTTTTGATTTCTTTAACATTCACAAAAATTTCTTTTTGTGTTAATTTTTGTAATTTTGCTACAACAGCATTTTTACTAGCACCATCACGACCGATAACCATACCTGGTTTAGCAGTATGAACAGTAATAATAACTCTACCTTTACTTCTTTCGATTTCAATTCTAGAAACTGCAGAATTTTTGTATAAATCTTCTAATAATGCTCTGATTTTTAAATCTTCATGTAATAAATCAGCAACATCATTTTTATCTGCATACCAACGAGAATCCCAATCTCTAATAATTCCAATTCTTAAGCCGACTGGACTTACTTTCTGACCCATAAGATTCCCTCCTATTCTTTCTCAGCCACAACAACTGTGATATGGCTAGTTCTTTTTAAAATCTGTGTAGCTCTACCTTGAGCTCTAGGTCTAAATCTTTTTAATGTAGGACCTTCCCCTACAAAAATTTCTTTTACATATAACGTCTCTAAATCCATGTTGTAGTTATGTTCAGCGTTTGCAACTGCTGATTTCAATACTTTAGCAACAACTGGTGAAGCAGCTTTTGGAGTAAATTCTAAGATGTTGAACGCTTCGCCAATTTTTTTACCACGGATTAAGTCAATAACTAATTTTACTTTACGAGAAGAAATACGTATCATTTTTGCTTGTGCTCTTGCTTCCATATTTTCTCCTCTACTTTCTTTTAGCTTTCTTATCGTCTTTGCTATGTCCACGATTACTTCTTGTAGGAGCGAACTCTCCTAATTTATGTCCAACCATGTCCTCTTGTACGTATACCGGAATATGTTCTTTCCCATTATACACAGCAATAGTGTGTCCAATGAATTCTGGAAAAATTGTCGAACGACGTGACCAAGTTTGAATCACTTTTTTCTTTGTTTCAGCATTCATTGCGACTACTTTTTTCATTAAATGATCGTCACAGAATGGACCTTTTTTTACTGAACGTGCCATCTTTTGAGTCCTCCCTTCTATTTCTTGCGTCTAACGATTAATTTATCGCTAGCTTTATTAGATTTTCTGGTTTTTAAACCAAGTGCTGGTTTACCCCAAGGTGTTACTGGGTTTTTACGTCCGATTGGTTGACGTCCTTCCCCACCACCATGTGGATGGTCGACTGGGTTCATTACACTACCACGAACGGTAGGTCTTACACCCATATGTCTTGTTCTACCAGCTTTACCAACATTAACTAATTCATGATCGGCATTTCCTACTTCACCAATTGTTGCACGGCAAGTAGATAAAATTTTACGAACTTCTCCACTAGTTAATCTTACTAAAATGTGTCTTTCTTCACGCCCTAAAATTTGTGCGCTTGTTCCTGCAGAACGAACTAATTGTCCTCCTGCACCAGGATGTAATTCAATGTTGTGAATTACTGTCCCAACTGGAATATTTTTTAGTGGTAAAGCATTACCAACTAAAATATCTGCTTTTTCTCCTGATTCAATTGTCATTCCAACTTCTAATCCTTTAGGAGCTAAGATATATCTTTTCTCTCCGTCTGCATAGTTAATCAATGCGATGTTTGCAGTACGATTTGGATCATATTCGATTGTTGCAACTTTACCAGGAATGTTGTCTTTATTTCTTTTAAAGTCCATAACACGGTATTTTCTTTTCGCTCCTCCACCTTGGTGGCGAACTGTGATTTTACCTTGATTATTACGACCTGACTTACGATTCATTTTAACGAGTAATGATTTTTCTGGTGTATCTGTTGTAATGTCAGCAGAATAATCCAGGCTTGTCATACCACGTTGTCCATTAGTCATAGGTTTATATTTCTTTAAAGCCATAAGATAACCTCCTTATATATTTTTACTATGCAGCAAAGATTTCAATTTTATCACCATCAACTAAAGTAACAATTGCTTTAGTAAGTTGTGATTTGAAACCTGAATGTTGACCTACTCTTTTTTTCTTTGGAGTAGTATTAATTGTGTTTACTTTTAAAACTTTCACTTTGAATAATTCTTCAATTGCGTTTTTGATTTGAATTTTGTTTGCTCTTTTGTCAACGCTGAATGTATATTTATTTTCTTTTTCAACTAACAACATTGATTTTTCAGTAATGATCGGTTTTTTGATAATTTCACTAGCTAACATTATCCAAGCACCTCCTCATATAATTTCACTGCATCAGCAGTGATAACCACTGTTTTGTAATTCATTAATTCGTACACACTTACATGTGACACAGTAGTTATTGTTACACCCGGAATGTTTCTTGCTGATAACGATACGTTTTCGCTAGTATTAGCAAATACGAACGCTACTTTTCCAGTTAATCCCAAGTTGTTTAAAACCTCAGTCATTCCTTTGGTTTTAACTTCTGTCAATTCTAAGTTGTCTATTACTTTTAATTTATTATCAACAAGTTTTTGTGATAATACTGATTTTAATGCTAATCTACGCACTTTTCTATTAATTTTCATACTGTAATCGCGTGGTGTAGGTCCAAAGATTGTTCCCCCACCAACCCATACAGGTGAACTATTAGAACCACTTCTAGCGCGTCCGGTTCCTTTTTGTTTCCAAGGTTTACGTCCACCACCACGAACTTCTGTACGTGTTTTCGTTTTATGAGTTCCTTGACGCATTGCAGCACGTTGCGCTTTTACAACATCATATAACGCTTGTTGGTTCGGAGTAATCCCAAATACGCTATCGCATAATTCGATTTCTCCAACGTTTTGTCCTGTTTGACTTAACAATGCAACTTTTGGCATATTAAATCCTCCTTTCAGAATTTGATTATTCGTTAGCTTCTACAGCTTCAGTTTCTACTTCTACTTGTGTTTCTTGTACTTGTGGTTCAACAACTTCAGTGATAACCACGAAGTTACTTGGATCTAGTGCTTCAACTGCTTCAGCTTTGACACCACGTTTCACAAATACTAACCCTTTTTTCGGTCCAGGTACTGAACCTTTAATTAATAAGATGTTTCTTTCTAAATCAACTTTGATTACTTCCAGATTTTGAATAGTAACAGTATCAACACCCATATGTCCAGGTAATTTTTTACCTTTTCTTACATGGTTTGGATCAATTGATCCCATTGAACCAGGACGTCTATGATATCTTGATCCATGAGCCATTGGCCCTGTAGATTGATTGTGTCTTTTGATAGAACCTTGGAACCCTTTACCTTTAGATGTTCCAGTTACATCAACTACTTCTCCTTCAGTAAATATATTTACCCTAATCTCTTGACCTACTTCGAAGTTATAAAGTTCATTACCTTTAACTTCTCTTAAGTAGCGCTTAGGCGTTGAATTAGATTTAGCAAAATGTCCCAATTCAGGTTTGTTTGCTAATTTAACTCGTTTGTCTTTGAAGCCTAATTGAATAGCTTCGTATCCATCATTTTCAACTGTTTTCTTTTGTAGAACTACGTTAGGATCACATTCAACAACTGTTACAGGTACTAATCTACCCTCTTCGTCGAAGATTTGTGTCATTCCCACTTTTGTTCCTAAGATACCTTTGGCCATGAGTACACCTCCATTTTATTATTTTAAGACAATGTCTACACCTGATGGTAAATCTAGGTGCATTAAACTATCGATTGTTGCTGGAGTTGGATCCGCAATATCGATAAGACGTTTATGAGTACGTCTTTCAAATTGTTCACGAGAAGTTTTGTTAACGTGAACACTACGTAAAATTGTAAAAATTTCTTTTTCCGTTGGTAACGGAATTGGACCACTTATTTTAGCCCCTGTTTTTTTAGCTGTTTCTACAATTTTTTGTGCTGATTGATCTAATAATCTGTGATCATAAGATTTCAATCTAATTCTAATTCTTTGGTTTGCCATTTAGTTTCCTCCTTTGCCTATATTGTTATATAGACTTGCTCGGTGTGAATTACCTGAACACTTCAAGACAACGCCTATCGGTGTGTCAGCAACCTCCCACTTCGTAGCCTGACTCTGGCGTGAGTCCTTGGTATAATATCAAAAATATAACATCATTGCAAGGACTTTTTGTATTTATTTTTGTTATTTTTTTTCTATATATATAAGCATCTTTTTTTATGTCTTTAAAAGCAATAAAACAATCGAATAAATTAAGTTAAAAAATATTCCATTTTTTTTAAAAAATATCAAGAAACTCTTAAAAATATATTTTGTTGGTGGTTCTATGATATAATTACTTTGTAACATAGGTTACGATGAGGTGAACATATGAGATTAGAAGATTGTCGATTACTCAAGAACACAAGAGTTATTATTGAAGAAATAAAGATAATGGAATATCCCCATAATACCATTATCGCTTTAGAAGGCGATATTAGTACTAAAATCGGGATTGTTTTAGAAGGAAAAATTCTAGTCAAAGTAAACAGTCTTGGTGGCAAAAACTTTACAATGAGTGTTCTTGAAACCGGACAAATATTTGGTGATGTCTTAATCTATGCTCCACAAGATCACAGTTATCCTGGTAACCTTGTTACTCAAGGAAATACAAGAATTGCCTTTTTAAATAATTCTGACTTTGAAAAATACCTCTTTAATGATAATGATCTCTTACGAAACTTCTTATCATTATTAAGCGACAAAGCCTATAATATGAACCTTAAAAGCAAGTTGCTTTCGCAAGATACTGTTCGTGATAAAATTCTCTTTTTCCTTCAACAACAGAAACGAGTCCAAAAAAACAATCGCATCTTCTTGCATATGACAAAAGAAGAACTAGCGAATATATTATTTGTACAACGTCCATCATTAAGTCGTGAGCTTGGTAAGATGAAAGAAGAAGGCTTAATTGATTACGACCGTAAAACCATCACAATCCTCAAATAAAATAAAACACTTCGAAATTTGAAGTGTTTTATTTTATTTGATTAATAGAACTGTTTTCTTTAGGACCTCTTTAATTCCTTTAAAGCAGGTTTGGTCTAATGCATAATCAAAGTTAATACTATTATCACCAATTAATTCTTTTAGCGTTCCTTTGATTGCAATGAAACCATTATAGGAATAGCGAAATTGAATTTTAAGATTACCTTCTACAGACTCCATAGTGGTTTCACCACTGTGATTAAAATAGAGATCTGATAATTCATGGAGAAATTTTATCAGCTGTTTGGAATGAAGTGTTAAGCTTTCACTTAAGACATCAAACATATGATTTTTAATATGGACTTTAAAATGGGTGTTGTATACATCTCGACCTTCTTCAACGTATAGATCAACCAATTTTAAAGATACACTCTCGTCATTGAGACTTAGTACAATATCATCAAGTTTTATCATAGGTATTCCTCCAATGTAATTATTTTATCATAAGAGTATCTTTGTGAATATCTTTTTTAGTTTAAAAACAAAAAAGACGTTCATATTTGAACGTCTTTTTGTTATTTTATAATAGTTCCCGCTCGCAGTTTAAACGCCTCAGATGCATTATTTAAAGATGCGATAACACTAATTTTTCCTTGTTTTGCAAATTTAATTGTTGCATTGATTTTTGGCAACATACTCCCTGGGGCAAAATGGTTTTCCTTGATCAATAATTCTAATCGATCAATTGAGATTGTTTCTAATTTTTCTTGGTTTTCTTTTCCAAAATTTATATAGACATTATCAACAGCAGTAAGGATTACAAGCATATCAGCATGAATCAACTCTGCGAGTTTTGCTGAAGCATTGTCTTTATCAATAACCGCTGGAACACCAGTTAGAATTCCATCGTGATCTATCACAGGAATTCCACCACCACCAACAGTAATAACAATATGACCATCTTTTAGTAGTGAATCGATGACAGCTTTCTCTTTGACATCAATTGGCATAGGACTTGCAACAACACGACGATAACCGCGTCCTGAGTCTTCCACCATAGTATATCCTAAGGTTTCTGTTTGATCCAAAGCTTCTTCTTTAGTATAGAATGAACCAATTGGTTTACGAGGATTTTTAAACGCTTCATCATTTTCGTCAACGATTACTTGTGTAACAACACTAGCGATTGATTTATCAATGTTTTGGCGTGTTAATTCGTTTCCTATCGCATTTTGCATATGAAACCCAATATAACCTTGGCTCATAGCTCCACACTCAGGGAAAGGCATTAAGGGTGTAGAAGTACTTTCATTAAATGCAAGATTGATCATTCCAACTTGTGGACCATTCCCATGAGCGATTACAACTTCATGACCATCTTTGATTAAATCAACTATTGGAATCGCAACATCTTGAAGTAATTGTTTTTGTTCTGCCGGATTATTTCCTAAAGCATTCCCACCTAAGCTTACAACAATTCTACTCATAGCTATCGCTCAACGTCGCAAGCATCACGGCTTTGATCGTATGCATTCTGTTTTCAGCTTCTTGGAATACAACACTTTGTGATGATTCAATTACTTCATCAGTAACTTCCATTTCCCCGTTTTTCACACGTGGGAATGCATCTCCAAATTGTTCAGCAATGTCTCTTCCAACATCTGTGTTTTTACCATGGAATGCTGGTAAACAATGCATAAAGATAGCAGTTTTTTTAGCATTATCTAACATTGTTTTATCTACTTGATAAGGGCTCAGTTGTGCTAATCGTTCATTCCAAACTTCTTTTGGTTCTCCCATAGAAACCCAAACATCAGTATAGATTACGTCAACATCTTTAGTCCCTTCCATTTTATCTTCTGTGAAACGAATTGTTCCACCAGTTTCTTTGGCGATTTCTAAACATGTATCAACAAGTTCTTGATCTGGCCATAATTCTTTCGGAGCAACAGCAGTAAAATGAAGTCCTAATTTTGCACTCCCAATCATCAAACTGTTACCCATGTTATTGCGACTATCGCCAACATATGTAAAATGAATATCTTTTAAATATCCAAACACTTCTTTAATTGTTAAAAAGTCTGCCAATATTTGAGTAGGGTGATACACATCAGTTAGTCCATTCCAAACTGGAACTCCAGAATATTCTCCTAATGCTTCAACATCTGCTTGTTTATATCCTCTAAACTCAATTCCATCATACATTGCGCCAAGTACTCTTGCGGTATCTTTAACAGATTCCTTTTTGTTCATTTGGCTTCCATTTGGCCCTAGATAGGTTGTTCCCATCCCAAGATCCATTGCTCCAACTTCAAACGCACAACGTGTTCTAGTTGAATCTTTTTGAAATAACAATACAACATTTTTATCAGACAATACTTTGTGTTCTTTCCCACTGTATTTTTCGGCTTTTAAGCGTGCTGATAAGTCTATTAAATAGTGTATTTCTTCAGGTGTAAAATCTAATAACGTAATAAAGTTTCTGTTTTTTAAGTTCATTTTCTTTCCTCCAATATTATATCTTTTCTCGAACCAGTGGCATACTCATACAACGAGGGCCACCACGGCCACGAGACAATTCACTTGATGGTATTTCTAAGACTTTGATTCCTGCGTTTCGAAGCATTTCATTGGTAACGTGATTACGAGAATAAACAATCACGACACCTGGTGCAATTGCCAATGTATTTGCCCCGTCATTCCATTGTTCACGACCACTTGTAATGGTGTCACTTCCGCCACAATGAATTAATGAGATTTTACGTTTCAAATGTTTTTCTAAAATATCTTCTAAGGTGGTCACTACCTTTTCAACATTTAAAGTATTATCACTTTTCTTAGTAATTTCAAAAATTGTTAATTCTTTCATAATACCTGGGTGAATGGTAAATACACCAAAATCAATCTGTGTAAAAACAGTATCTAAATGCATAAACGCCCTTGTTTTAGGTATGTTAAATGCCAAAATCGTTTTAAAACTTGTTTGCTCTTCAAATAGTTTTTCAGCTAAACGTTCAATCGAACGAGGATCGGTACGTTTACTAATTCCAATTGCTAATGTTTCTTCGTTTAAAACCAGCATATCGCCACCTTCGCTATGATAGCGGTCAAAGCGATTTATATAAAACGGAATGTTTTCTGATTCAAAACGAGGATGATAATGAAACATATATTCACTTAGAATTGTCTCTCTTTGACGAACTTCAGTAAACATTTTATTGATAGCCACGCCACTCCCAATACTCGCAAAAGGATCTCTTTGAAAGAGTAAATTTGGCATTGGATCAGTGTAAAACGGATACTCATCTTCCAACATATCCATAATTGATGTGTGACCCTCAAACTTGATATCATGTTTGCGAATTCCTTCAATCATTTTCTCAACCATTTCAGCATGAGTACTATCACTCAAGTATTTGTAAATCGCCTGTTTTACACTACGAGAACGAATTCTTGATTCTTCTATGAATTGGTTAATAAAACTTTCTTTAATTTCTGGGTGATGATTTAATGCTTCAATCATCATATCCTTTATATATAGTACTTCTACGCCATTTTCGCGTAAAACATCAGCAAAAGCATCATGCTCTTGTTGAGCTACTTTCAAATAAGGGATATCATCAAATAACAAGCGTTCCAACAAGTCAGGAGTTAAATTTTCAAGTTCTTTTCCAGGACGATGTAATAACACAGTTTTCAATTTCCCAATCTCTGAATAAACATTAATTTTCATATCTTCACTCCTTTCCAATATATACACGTGGTACACGTGATGAAATTTGACAAATAACTTCATAATTTATTGTTTGAAGTCGCTCTGCGACCTCATCAATACTAATCAATCCACCAAACAATATTACATCATCATCTTTGGTAATTGAGTTATCAATCTTAATAAACATTTGGTCCATACAAATGCGTCCAATAATAGGATATCTTTTTCCATTAACTTCAACATCTCCACCAGAATTTTTGCGGATAAAGCCATCAGCATACCCTATTGGTAAAATTCCAATAACCTCGTCATTAAGAGCTTCATACGTTGCTCCATACCCAACTTTTTCACCTTTACTTAAGTGCTTAATCTCAGAGATGTGCGTTACTAATTTAAATGTGTTTTTCAAAAAATGAACATCTGATTCTAAGGTTAAACCATAAAGACTAATGCCTAATCTTGAGTGAGTTGTATATGGAATATCTTTCTCGAATTTGATAGAAGAACTAGAATTCGAACAATGAATCATTTCAAAATCATGGTCAATCAATTGAATGATATCATCAAATCGTTCGCGCTGTTTTCGATAGTATTTTAGATTGTCATCTGCTGTAGCAAAATGTGTAAATATACCTTCTAATATAATATGAGGTTTTGAAGACAAATAGTTAACAGCCTTAAGTATGTCTTCGTTTGACTTAAACCCAAGTCGATTCATTCCAGTATCAACTTTAAGATGAACTCTGAGCTTCTGAGTCAAAGTATCAAGATCATGAATTTGATCCTCATTTGAGATTGTCAATGTTATATGGTTATTAGCAGCAATCTCAAAATCATAAGCATTTGTAACACCCATAACCAAAATAGAAACATCTTTAAATTTCTCTCTAATTTCAAGTGCTTCTTCTAATAGAGAAACTGCAAAATGGTCAATACCATTTTTAAGCAAGTAACTAACAACTTCTATTACTCCATGGCCATAAGCGTTGGCTTTAACAACTGGTATCACAGTGATGTTTGGATTCATTTCTTGAATAGATTTATAGTTTTGATATAGATGCTCTAAATTGATTTCTGCATATGTTTTTCGATATCTATTCAACATAAATCTTACCTACATATTTCGACGTCATTAAACTCAATACAGAAGCATAGGTCAATTTAAAAGACATAATATCTCCGACTTCGTATACGTTATATGAATCACTGATATCAACAATAATATGATCACTGCTTGAACCCAAAATCTTAACAGTATCATAAGGGATTAATTCATTATGATCAACATCTTGTTTTCCAATTGCAATTATAGAGCGAAGAATAGT
>JBFFLJ010000027.1:0-22521 GCA_041554935.1 Candidatus Izemoplasma sp. | reverse complement strand
TGAAGCATTAGGAAAAATTGACTTTAATACCTTAGGTTTATTAGTCGGTATGATGATGATTGTTAACATAATAAAACGTACGGGTTTATTTCAATATTTGGCGATTAAAACAGCCAAATTAGCGAAAGGTGAACCACTGAAGATTATTGTATATTTTTCAATTATTACCGCTATATCATCAGGGCTATTAGATAACGTTACAACAATTCTATTAATTGTGCCGGTATCTTTGGTTATTGCTGAAACGTTAAAAATAAATCCGCTACCATTTATTATTGCTGAAATTATGAGTGCAAATATTGGAGGAGCAGCTACATCAATTGGTGATCCAACTATTATTATGATAAGTAGTGCAACCGGAAATGGGTTTATTGATTTTATTGTAAACTTACTTCCATTAATGATTGTGATTTTCATCGTTACTATTCTACTGATTCGTTTCTTCTTCCGTAAATCATTACATGTTGAAGATGAATATAAACAAGATCTATTGAAAATGAATGAGAAACTTGCGATTACTGATAAAGTATTATTAATCAAAGGATTAATCGTATTGGGAATTACAATTCTTGGATTCACCCTTGCTGAATTGATTGATATTCAATCAGCAACAGTTGCTATCTTTGGTGGTTCGTTATTACTGTTAATTAGCAAGCACGAACCTGAGGAAATTTTATCCGAAGTAGAATGGATTACAATCTTCTTCTTTGGTGGATTATTTATATTAGTTGGTTCTCTCGAAAAAATTGGATTCATCACAATGCTTTCTGATAAAATGTTAGCAATAACACAAGGTGATATTCCAATTACCACAATGTTAGTTTTGTGGATGTCAGCTATTTTGTCTTCATTCTTAGATAATGTACCATATGTTGCGACGATGATTCCGCTTGTGAAATCGATGGAAGCGGTTAATCCAGGTGATTTTGCTCCTGTATGGTGGGCACTAGCAGTTGGTGGATGTTTGGGTGGAAATGGAACCATTATTGGTGCCTCAGCAAATGTTGTATCACGTGGTATCGCTGAACGAAACGGGTTTAAAATTTCATTTTTTGGTTATTTAAAGATTGCTTTCCCATTAATGATAATTTCAATAATTATTTCAAGTCTTTACTTATTTCTAGTTTACCTATAGGAGGATTTACATGAATAAATATACTGTGTCTGAAGCAAACCAACACAAAATGAAACTAGTTCAAATGGGTGCCGATGTTCATATGGTGAATGGTAAAATGGTTTATGTTAATTTCAAGCTAAATAGTGATATTGAAATTTCCTATTCATATAATATCAACCATCATAACAAATACTTTTTAGAAAGAATTACACCTTATCCTCTTTCAATCAAAGAATTTGATTGTGCTGATGATGTTGTTGAGGTAATCAAAATTGATCATTTACAATATTTAAATGCAATCAAAAGTCACAATATCGATCGTTTTATTTCAGTTAATAAAGATCTTCATAAAACGATAAAATCCTTTGAGGACTTATACTTATACTATAATATTCCGTGTGAATATATCATTAAGATTCAAGAACATATTGGTGAAATTAACGCAATTGTTACTGAAGTGAAAGAACATGCAGATCGCGTCTTCTTTGATAAAGAGCCTGAAAATTTATAAAAACTAATAATAAAAAACACTTCCAAAATTGGAAGTGTTTTTTTCTATTCATCGATTGTGTCAAATTGTGAATTGTACAGTTCTGCGTAGAAGCCATGTTTCTGTAAAAGTTCTTCGTGATTTCCTGTTTCAATCACATCTCCATCTTTCATTACTAAAATCAGATCAGCATTTTTGATGGTTGATAAACGATGAGCAATAATAAATGTGGTACGCCCTTTCATCAAAGCATCCATTGCTTTTTGAATTAATATTTCAGTTCGGGTATCAACATTTGAAGTTGCCTCATCTAAAATTAACATTGGTGGATTTGCGATTGTTGCTCGTGCAATTGTTAACAACTGTTTTTGACCTTGTGATATTGATGAGTCCTCATCAATAACCATATCATATGAGCCTGGAAGTGATTCAATAAAGTGATGAACATTGCTTATTTTACATGCATTCACTACTTCTTCCATTGTTACATTTGGATTTCCGTACGTAAGATTTTCTTTGATTGTTCCTTTGAATAACCATGCATCTTGTAGCACCATTCCAAAGAGCGAATGAACATCTTGACGTTTGATTTGTTTTGTTGAGACACCATTAATTAAGATATCCCCAGAGTTCAATTCATAGAAACGCATTAACAGGTTCACAATTGTTGTTTTCCCTGCTCCGGTTGGCCCAACAATAGCAATTTTTTGTCCATCTTTGATATTAACATTAAAATCATTGATGATTATTTTATCTTCAACATATCCGAATTTAACATGTGAGAATTCAATGTTTCCAGAAGATAAATTTACATTGCTAATAATGTCTTCTTCATCAGATAACTCTTCAGCTTCTAAGAAAGAAAAGACACGTTCAGCAGCTGCTGCTGTTGATTGTAATTGGTTCATAGACTGCGCGATTTGCATTAGTGGTTGTGATAATCTTGTTACGTATGATAACATACTTTGAATACCACCGATGAGGATTTTTCCAGAGACTGCCAGGATTCCCCCAACAACACCAACAACTAAATAACTAATATTTCCAGTTAAACTCATAACTGGCATCATTAATCCTGAGAAGAATTGGCTTTTCCATGATCCTTCATAGAGTTTTTGATTTAACTCGTTAAATTCTTGTTTGGCTTTACGATTAGCATTAAATACTTTGATAACGTTATGCCCTGAATAGATTTCCTCGATGTGACCATTCATTGCCCCAAGTCCATTTTGATAAACTCTAAAATGCTTTTGCGAGAATTTCATGATTGTCATCATTAACACCATACTTAGTGGCACTAATAAAACGACCAAAACTGCGAGAAGAACATTGATTGTTAACATCATAATGATTACTCCAACGATGGAAGTAACTGATGTAATTAATGATGCAAGGGATCTATTTAATGTTTGCCCAATCGCATCAACATCATTTGTTACAATACTTAAAACATCACCGTAACTTCTAGTGTCAAAATAATTGAGTGGTAAACGATTAATTTTTGATGATATATCAGTACGTAGTTTTTTACTAATTCGTTGAGTAACGATATTCATGATAAATCCTTGTGCTAAAGTAAAGAAGTAGCTCAGTATATACAATACAATTAACAAGACTGCGATTGAAGCTACCTTATCTAAATTAATTGGCATATTCGCAAAGACTGCGATTTGCACTTCGTTAGTCATATTACCTAAAAGTTTTGGTCCAACAATATTAAAAATTGTCCCACCCATTGCAAAGATAATTGCAATGCCCATTAACACATTATATTTACGAATATATTTTAGTAAATTTTTCATTGATTCTTTAAAGTTTTTTGGTTTTTCAACAATCATTGAACCACCCATCGGTCCTCTTGGCCCACCTGGTCTTCCTTGATTTGGAGGAGTTTTTCGGTCTCTATTTGCCATGTTTAATTTCCTCCTCTGATAATTGTGATAAGGCAATTTCTTTGTATACATCACACGAGTCTAATAATTCTCCATGAGTTCCAACACAAGCAATTTTACCTTTTTCTAATACCACAATTTTGTCTGCCTTGATGATCGTCCCAATTCTTTGTGCAACAATGAATTTTGTTGCGCTTGGTAATTTTTCATTTAATTCTTTTCGTAATAATTTATCTGTTTTATAATCAAGTGCACTAAATGAATCGTCAAAGATATAGATTTCAGGTTGACGCACAATAGCACGTGCAATACTTAACCGTTGTTTTTGTCCACCACTAAAGTTTTTACCACCTTGTGCGATATTTGCATCTAGTCCATCCTCTAATGTATTAACAAATTCTGAAGCTTGAGCAATTTCAAGTGCCTCATAGATTTCCTCATCTGTTGCACTATCTTTACCGATTTTTACATTTGAACGAACTGTTCCTGAGAATAGTGTTCCACTTTGCGGAACATATCCAATCAAATTATGTAAATCTTCTTGAGAATAATTTCGAATGTCATCACCATGTATTTTTAATGATCCATTTGTAACATCAAAGAATCGTGGAATCAAATTAATTAATGTCGATTTCCCACTTCCTGTTGATCCAATTACTGCGACGGTTTCACCTTGATATATTTTTAGATTGATATCATCAAGGACATTTTCATTTGCACCATCATAGTTGAAATTGACATTTTCAAATTCAACAATAGGTACTCCTTTATCTGCAAGAATAATATCAGATGTTTGATTTTTATCTTTAACACTAATTGTTTTTTTCAAGACTTCGTTGATTCTTTTCCCAGATACTTGAGCTCGAGGAACCATAATAAACAACATAATTAGCATCATAAAACTCATAATAATCATGTTTGCGTATGTTACGAATTGTGTTTCCAAAGCAAGTCCTTCAAATGGTGTAGAGCCTAAAGTTAAATTACCAATCAAGATAGCCCCTAACCAAATTATTGTCAGGTTTACACCGTTCATAACCAACTGCATTCCTGGCATCATAAATGCCATTGCAAAGTTCACTTCTAAGTTTGTTCTTGTAAGTGAAGAGTTTACGCCATCAAATTTTTCCTCTTCATAATCTTCAGAGTTAAATGCACGAATAACACGTATCCCTGTGATGTTTTCTCTTGTCACAAGATTCAAGTCATCTGTTAGATCTTGGATTTTGCGAAAACGTGGTAACACGTTAATAAAGATGACACTAATCATTACCATAATAAGAACAATCGCAATTGCGACAACTAATGACATTTCATCACTAATTCCAGTGATTTTTGTAATCCCTTTAATCGCCATAATTGGTGCTGTAATCGCCATTCTCAAAGTGAATATTACAGCCATCTGAACTTGTGTAATATCATTTGTTGAACGCGTTATTAAAGATGCTGTCGAAAAATCATTCATTTCTTTCATTGAGAATTCATCAACTCTTTGATAGAGTTCTTGACGAATATTTCGTGAAAGTCCTGCACCTATTCTTGCTGCAATTAATCCAACAACAGTTGTCAAAGCAATACTTCCCATTGCCACAGCTAACATTTTTAATCCTTCAATTAAAATGTCATTTGTTTGAGAAATTCCTGTTGATGCTCCAATTCCAACTAATTGAATAATGTTTCCGATATACTCAGGAATAGACAAATCAAAAGATACTTGTTGATAGACAATACCTACCATTGCCAATACAAATAACCAGTACCACCATTTCATATATTTCAATAATCGAATCATGCTTGCCTCAATTCTGTAATAATAGAAAATCTTGAGAGTTTGATCTATTAATACGTAAGTTTATTGTTACCCGACCAATCGGTCGGTCTTATTAAATTATATCAAATAAAATCAAAAAGTAAAGCAATAAAGACAAATAAAAAAACTACCTGAATTCACAATTCTTGGTAGTTTTTTAAAAGTTCTTTTTACTTACTTAATTTTATGACACAAAGTCCATCAAAACCATCTCTAAAATACGCATTGTTTGTTTCTATCATATAAGTATATACTTGTTCTACATATTTAGGGTCTGTGATAACTTCTGCTTTCAATACATCATATTGATCTGAATCGACATCAAACGAGACATCTAATGCACCTTTTTCACTGATATATTTTACTTTTCTTGTTGCTTCTTCTGATAATACAACAACTTCTTTTTGGAAGATTACATAGTGCATAAATCCTGTATCATTTCCATGTCGATATTTTACTAAGCTTTTTTTATTCATAGTTTTTCTCCTTATCATTGCATACGTTTTTATAATTGAACTATTTCTATATTTATAACGAACTTATGTTTTCTTTATACTTATTATATCATTATAAAGATGTTATTCAAAACGATATGAACTAGCATTGATATCTAGGATTTCTATTTATAACGAATTGTAAATTCTGTATATTCTCCTAAGATACTGTTGCAAGTGATTTTTCCTTGATGGTTTTCCATAATTTGAGCAGCAATGGATAATCCTAAACCATAGCTATCGTTTAGTGATTGTCGAGATTTATCTGCCTTGTAGAATCGATCGAAAATATGTTTGATATCATCTGGAACAATTCCCTTCCCGGTATTTCTAATTGTAAAAATAGGGTGATTTGATTTTTGGAATAATTCAATAGATATTGATCCTTCTTGATCTGTATACTTTACAGCATTATCAATCAATATAAATATTACTCTAGCAAATTGTTCTTCATTAAATTCAACAAATATGTCAGGTTGAATATCATAATCAATCGTAATATTCTTCTCAAACGCAAGAGCTTCAGTTGATAATACAATTCCTTCGATAATACTTGAGGCATTAATATTCTCTTGAATCTGTGTTTCAGTTCCTATTTCTGTCATTTTTGCGAGATATAATAAATCTTTTGTAAGTTTATCCATTCTAGTAACTTCTGACTTTATATATTGAGCCCACTTTTTATCAAAACTTTCGTTTGGTTCATTTAGAAGAATATCAACATTGGTATTGATAACTGTAAGTGGTGTTTTTAATTCGTGACTCGCATCAGAAATAAAACGTTTTTGTTTTTCGAAAACTTCTTTAATTGGGGATGTGAATTTTCTAGTAAAATATGAACTGATTATAGATACCATAACAAAGCTTAATGCGAAAACAACAATAAATTTTGTA
Organism: Candidatus Izemoplasma sp.; assembly: GCA_041554935.1. Classification (GTDB taxonomy): domain Bacteria; phylum Bacillota_I; class Bacilli_A; order Izemoplasmatales; family Izemoplasmataceae; genus Izemoplasma. The sequence continues at coordinate 15,824 of JBFFLJ010000027.1, read as the reverse complement.
ATCATTCCATTTAGAACTGTTTGCTCATTTGAAATATCAATAAATGCATACATCTTTGAATCACTAAAAATACGTACCTCATATGCCCATACTTTTCCATCTTGTGTGATTTTCCCGGTTATGCCATTGGCCTTTGCGATTGACTCTATTAAAAAATTATCGGTAACATAAAATTGTGTAAATGTTTCAAGAATTGTATTATTTAAGTCTGTAATAACAACGTATGAAACTGTTTGCTCGGGAGCAAAATCGTCATCTAAAAGTGAATTTAGTGGTGGATCAATATAAAATATATCTGATGAGTAATGAGAATACAGAAGACGATCAATATCATTTTCAATTTGGCGATTGATATCAGCAACAGTTGAAAAATATAATGTTGTGAATACCGCTATTAACAACAATGTAAGTACTGAAAGATTCAGTAACAGCATTCTTGATCTTAAGCGTTTAAACATCTGTTTCAACCTCCAAACTGTAGCCAACACTTCGTGTTGTTTTTATTGAAACATTTGCTTGAAGATATCGTAATTTTTTTCTAAGAAACGAAATGTAAACTTCTACGTTATTATCCTCTGCGTTTGATTCATAACCCCAGAGTTTAACAATTATCATCTCTTTGGAAGTTATCATTCCAATTCTTGAAAAAAGGAGACTTAACAATTCATTTTCAAGGTGTGTAAGATTCACGTAATTTGTTGGACTACTAAGTTTTAATGTTTCTTCGTCAAAAATAATATTTCCTAGTCTTTTATTATTTGTCGTAAAAACAAGTTCTTTACGTCTTCCTAATGCTCGTAATCGTGCTAGTAGTTCTTCAACAGCAAATGGTTTTGTAAGATAATCATCGGCACCAAAATCTAGTCCTGACACACGATCTAACATTTCACTTTTAGCCGTCAACATTAGAATCGATGTAGTGATCCCTTCACTACGAACTTTTTTTAGAATTTCAAAGCCGTTCATTCCCGGTAACATTACATCCAAAATAACGATATCATAAATATCAGTCATTATATTGTCATAGCCTTCGACACCATCATGTACAATGTCAACCAAATAGTTGTTTTGTTTTAACATGTGTGATAATGCTTCAGCTAATCTTTTTTCATCTTCAATCAATAATAGTCTCATATCATCAACTCCAATTTGCTATGTCCATATTATGAATGACTTACCTTTAGTGAACCTTAAATACATTATTTTTTAAAACTTTAAGATTCACTTAAGGTTGTAGTGTTAGTATTAAATCATCAAAGCAAGGAGGTATCGTTATGTCGTCAAATAAATTAAATCATTTTGGAGTTCGATTCAGCACTTCGAAGAATCGATACCCAAATCTATATTCAAAAAATAACCATCCCACTTAAAAAAGTTTTCAATAAAATTTATGTTTTCAGTAATTGATATGGCATTAGTCAAAATCAGTTTTATACTATTCGATTTTCACAATTATAAAGACAATACACTTCATAAATAATTACCTATATCATATTATGCCACTATTTATGAAATATCTCAATATTGAAGTACATTAACATAATATGAATGATAAAGATTTGTCAAAAGTTCATTTTACATATTTCAAGTCTGAGGACTTATTATATAGATCAGCATTTGTAAGAAAAACATCTTTCTTTGTAACTACACATTAGTAATCTCACGGTGGCAAGAGTCTCTCCGCTATGCCATCAACAAAATTGTATTTTTTTCATTAACTCCTCTAACTCTACAGCAACATCTTTTTAAGTTATTTCTTGCAAAATGCATTTACCAAATCATAATGTAGTTTATCTACAAAAATAAAACAAAAGCATAACTACCCCAGTTATGCTTTTGTTTTTTATTTCTATAAAAAAAGTAGAAAATGATTTTCTACTTTTGAAATGTTACTGGTGACCAATCTCTGGAACAATGCAGATGAATTTTAGTGTTGAGGTACCTTTATTCACAAATTGATGAAGTAAGTTATTTTCAATAAAAGCGTAAGAGCCTTGACTTACAGGGTGTGAGACACCGTCAATAAAAATTTCTCCTTCGCCTTCAATGACATAATTAATATGTGGCCATGGATGTGAGTGCTTTGGAGTAAACCCGTTTTCACCAACTTCAACAACTCTCATTACATATCCTTCCCAACCTTCTTTTGGAGAAACAAGTACTTTCATAATCGCATTAAATGCTTGTGGATGCGTGACCGCATTTCCTTTTAATTCATTCAGATGTTTTACCATTATTTTACCTCCAATATTTGTTTTTTTAAGCTAATAAAATTATCTACTTTTGGGCAAGGTACTCCTCTATGGCAATAGCGGCCATTTTCCCTTCACCAATTGCCCACTTAATTAAACTTGGTCCTCGTCTTGCATCTCCGCAAATAAAGACATTTTCTTTGTCAGTCGTAAAAATCTCTGTGTCCTTATTATGTTTTGAACGATCAATTTCAACGTCAAATGCTTTAAGTGCTTCTTCTACAGGTCCTAAAAATCCAATCGCAACAATTACCAAATCTGCTTCAATTTCACCAGGTTGGTTTTTAAATGCTAATCTTGTTCCTGTCTCATCTCGTTCAAACTCGACTAAGTCAGTTACAATCTTGGAAACAGTACCATCTTTTTCAATAAATTTAACTGCGGTCTTTTGATATAGTCGGATCTCGTCTTCATCAAAATCATAAGAGTTTTTCTTAGTAATCTCACCTTTTGCATGAACTTCAAGTTGTCTAACACTTACTGCTCCCTGACTCATCGCAGTCGCTACACAGTCGTTTGCTGTGTCTCCACCACCTATGATGACAACTTTTTTTCCATCAGCGTTTATTTTTAAAACAGACCCATCTAGTAAATGTTTGGTATTATCTGTCAAATATTCCATAGCAAAATAGATGTTTTTTAATTGTCTACCATCAATGGAAATATCACGTGCTCGTTCCGCTCCGGTTGCAAGTAGTACTGCATCAAATTTTTGTGAAATTTCTGAAGCAACACGTGCTGCTGTAACGTTTGTATTTAAGATGAATGTAACACCTAGTTTTTCCAGTCCTTCAGCTTTTCGTAGCACATTATTTTTGTTTAATTTCATGTGGGGAATTCCATACATCAATATCCCGCCAGGGCGATCTGCTTTATCGTACATAGTAACACGGAAACCATCTTGGACAAGTACTTGAGCAGCAGCCATTCCAGCTGGGCCAGTACCTACAATTGCAATATTATGACTCATGATATTTTCCTTTCTATTTATAAATTTCCTAAATAACAATATTATTATATCATGCTAACTCTTGTTAGCAAAGTAACATCATAATTTATTTATTTCTCTAACTTTATATAAAAAGGACAAGTCGTCCTCTTTATTCTTTCACTTCTTCAACTTCTTTTGTTTTGTTTGATTCAGGGGAAACATCTTTTAATTTAAATACTATCTTAACAATAAATTGTATCCAATCTATTTTGATATATGAGATCCAAAGAATAAAAACAAAAAATAAGTTTAGATAATACCAAAACAGCGTTGCTTCATTTAAGTAACTAATTACTATTAGTGAGATATACATGGAAAAAACGGAACTAATGATTGCTGTAATAAAAAGGAACAGTCTTGAAATTTTGACATTCAAAATCATATTAAAATAGAAATAGAGAATAATTAAAGCAATAATAATAAATGCATACAACCCTCCACCAGCAAAACTAACTGGGTTTGCCCACGAGAGAAGTCCTGAACTATCTACGAACGGGAGAAACAATGTTAAGAAATAGAGAAACTCAATAGTACAAACAGTAAGCACAGTATAAAATATTAATTTGTCACCATTCACAAAAGACATAAATTGTTTTTTAATTTTTTTCATTTTCTTTCTCCTTTACAATATATAGTCTAATTATATCACTATTTATAAAAACAATAAAATTTATTTTTATCGCTACTCCATTTCACTTTTTAACATACAAGTTAATACTACTTTAAGAAAGAGGCAAGAATGAATTTTCTAGTGAACATTTTTAGATTTTGTTGTATAATTTTAATTGCAATATGCATATGTTATTTATAATATATTTTATATATAAGGGGGGTTTATAATGAAAAAATTAGCAATTATCTTTTTATTTGTGTTACTACTAGTTGCTTGTGATCCTAAAACTAGTTTAACTGATGATCCAACAGTTCCTGTGATTCGTTTAAATGGGGCACAAACTGTTACGATACTTGTCGGTGATCCTTTTAGTGATCCTGGTGCTGTTGTTGATGGAGATTATCCAATAACAGTGAACGGTTCAGTTGATAATACAGTTCCGGGAGTGTACTATCTTACTTATTCATTTGTTTTCGAAGGTGAAACGTATTCCACTCAAAGAACTGTTACAGTATCAGCCAATAATTCAAATAGTTTCTATTTATTTGGGGAATCTACCATTAGGATTGATGTCAATACAACATGGAATGATCCGGGATTTTATATTAGTGATAATTCGATATTTGTTTCCATTACTGACACGGTTGATGTTACTACCCCTGGAGAATATATAGTTACCTATTCTTGTTTTATTAATAATACTCCGACTTCATTATCAAGAACAGTTATTGTTGAGGATAATAATTCAACTCCAGATGTATATAGTGTTAGTGATACATCGTTAACTAATGATGAAATCACAGTTGATATTACAATTGATCAAGCTTATTTATATTACTTTACAGTGCGACTAGAATTATATCAAGATGATATTTTATTAGAAGACTATGACTTAATGGATGGTAGTAATTATGTAACATTTGATAATTTGGCTTATGGATATAACTATGAAGTAAAATTGTGTTTACAAAAACCTGATGGTGAAAACACAATAACCACATATATTTCTCTTGATAGTTTTACTCTTGAAAGCAGTGTTACTATTCCGACCATTTCAACTACAAATCAAGTGATTGGAAATGATTCGATTTCTTTTGATTACGTGATGACAGATCCAGATTCAGCATATTCTGGATTGACAATTTATTTATATGATACAAATGGTTTGGTTCAGACAAAACAAGAAACTGCGAGTAGTGGAGCAATTATTTTTGATAGTTTAGATGTTTACACTGAATACTACTACACGATCGAAGTATCTTACGTAAAAGACAGCAATACTTTAACTAAGTTATATGAGTATACTTCTTTGACAACCTTACTTCCTTTTGATGTTTTAACAATTACTCAACCTTCATCTGCTCTTTTATTAGATAGTAATGAGAGTGTCACAATTTCTTTAGATAATGACTATGAATTCGTTGTTACTAGTGTTGTGATTGATGGAAGTTCAATCACAAACTATACAGCTGATGCAGACGAAATTGTTATTTCATTAGATACTTCAAATACACAAAATTACGAGTTTGTGATTGACTATATTACGATAACTGTTAATGGTTTGGAAGTTCAAATCGATATTGATGAAACAATTGTTTATGTTGTTGAAGAAAGCATCGAAGAACCAGTCATACCATATATAATCAATGTTGAACCTGATGGTATATATTATGAATACTTCTCAGACTTTACTGTATATAAGGTCTATTTCTATAATCCTTCTAACCTTATCATAAAAGATCTTGAAATCAATGACGTTTTGGTTCCGAGTGGATACTCATACTTGAATAACGGGCAGGAAGTTCATGTTGGTACTTTTATGGGAAGTGGCGGGTATGATGACATTCGAATTACTCAGTTTTCATATGAACTTGATGGTGTGACATATTCTGTAGAACCTCAAGTAAATCATTATCAAGATGTTGATAGTTGTCCAGTTCTTACTGAGATTAATAATAAAACACAATTGATCGCATGGTTTAATGGTGGTGGAGGATCATGTGCTTCACTGATGGCAGATATTGATCTTGCTGGCGAAAACTGGTTTCCAATGTCACAACAAGTTATTCAAGCAAACTTCTATGGAAATGGTCACACGATCAGCAATATTACATTCAGTGGTGATTTAACTTCTACTAATGATTATAGTTATGGTTTCTTTGGACAACTACTTTATTCTCATGTTGAAGATTTGAATCTTGTTGTCTATTCAACTTTAATTAACAGTGGTGCAGGTGATTTATACTTTGGTGGATTAGCCGGTAAGATGGATCATTCATTTGTCAAAAATGTAACAGTATCAGGAACACTTAATTTTAATTACTGGGATGATGGAGCAATTGGTGGATTGGTAGGTTTATCTACCAACAATATCATTTATAGAGTCGATGCTGATATGGACTTATATGGGCAGATTTACTCTCCTGAAACGATTCTTGCAGTTGGTGGTGTTCTAGGGCAAAGTGTTAATGATGAGATAAGTATTGTTAGTAATCAAGGCAATATAGCATTTCCTAATACTACGATATTTACAAATATATATATGGGTGGATTGATTGGGAAAGTTGAAAACGGATTGTTGGTTGATGTTTATTCAAGTTATGATTATACTTTTACGGCAAACTACGCTGGTGGTTTAATCGGAATGTTTGACAGTCAATCATCCCTGTTACGTGGATATTATCGTAGTGGCACAAATGGTTTCGGAAACAACGGAACATACACTGGTGGATTGATTGGTTACAATCAAGGTACTATTGAAAACTGTTTCGTGTTAACTGGAGTTTATGGTCCTAGCGCTTCTACTGCGGTTGGATATGTTTATGGTTACAACAGTGGAACTTTTACAAATGTTTATTATGATGATAGTTCCGACATATATAGTGGTTTAAATCCAATTATTGCGGTTGATAATTCATCTTTGATGCTAACATCTCTAACTGCAAGTGAAATCAAAATTCAATCATTCTATGAGTCGCTTGGGTATCATGATGGCATTTATGATATGGATCAGATCTCATTTACAACATATCCATTCTTTAAATAATTAACATTCTTACATAAATATAGTTTCATGTTATAATAGTGCCTAGGAGTTGATAGTATGAATGTAGCAATTTATGGTGCCGGAGCAATGGGCACAGTTCTCGGAGCATATATTCAAAAAGCCGGGTACGACATTGATTTAATCAATCGAAATAAAGAGCATGTTGAAGCGTTGAAGCGTGATGGTGCGAAAATAATTGGGACAGTTGAATTCACACAACCAGTGCATGCTTTATTACCAGAGGAAATGAAGATAAAATATGATATTATTTTATTGATGACAAAACAACGTTTCAATCCAGAAATTGTAAAAGAATTGGTCCCTTTCCTAACTGAGCAAGGTATCATTTGCACTATGCAAAATGGAATACCAGAACCGTCAGTGGCTGCTGTTGTTGGGAAAGATCGAACTGTTGGTTGTACAATGAGTTGGGGTGCAACATTCCATGGAAAAGGTGTTAGTGAGTTGACGTCCATCCCTAGTCGTGATACACTTACCTTCAATATTGGAAAATATGGTAATAATAATAACAACTTGTTTCACTACATCATCACATTATTAGAAACAATGGGTCACGTGAAAATTGAAGATAACTTTATTGGTGCAAGATGGTCTAAGTTATTAATAAATGCTGCCTTCAGTGGTTTATCAGTTGTTACTGGTGCTGACTTTGGAACAATTTCCCGAAATAGACATAGTAAACAATTAGCTTTAAAAGCTATCAAAGAATGTATTGATGTTGCAAAAGCACTAAGCATTACTATCGAACCGATTCAAGGAAAAGATGTAGTGAAATTAATGGACTATCATAATGCATTTAAGAAACAGTTTAGTTTATTCATTTTACCAATCGCTATGAAAAAGCATCAAAAAATAAAATCCAGTATGTTACGTGATTTAGCAAACGGGCGAAAAACAGAAATTGATAGTATCAACGGAGTTGTTTGCCAACAGGGAGATATCGTTCAGATTGAGACTCCAATCAATGATCAAATTGTATCTCTCGTTCATCGAATTGAGGCTGGAGAACTTACACCTGAATGGAATAATTTGAAATTACTCAAATAAAAAACAAAACCAATTTTGGTTTTGTTTTTTTTATTGTGTTTAATTATATAATTTTGAAATTGCATTTTGTGCATATTCACTAACTAAAAAATCATCAAACTCGCCTTCAAATGTGAACGAACCGTTGTCACAAATTTCTACTACTTTATTTGTGACACTTGATAATAATTTATGGTCGTGAGATGCCAATAATAATGAGCCCTTAAATTCAGTCAGTCCAGTATTTACAGACTGAATTGATTCTAAATCTAAATGATTGGTTGGTTGATCTACTAATAATGTATTTGACTCTGAAAGCATAAGTCTTGAAAGCATGCAACGCATTTTTTCTCCACCACTTAATACTTTTACTTGTTTTAATGGTTGATCCCCTGAAAATAACATTCTGCCCAAGAATCCACGTAAATATGATTCAGCTGGTTCTTTAGAATATTGGCGAAGCCACTCTACTAAGTTTAGATCATTATTATTGAAGAATTCATTGTTATCTGCTGGAAGACTTGCAAATTCAACTGTTTGTCCCCATTTAACTGTTCCGCTGTCGGGTTCAATATTTCCTGATAGTACTTTGAATAATACTGTTCGAGCTAAATCACTTCGACCAGTGATTGCAACTTTATCATTACGATTCACTACAAATGAAACATTACTAAATATTTTTTCACCATTATAAGAAGCAGATAAGTTTTCAACAAATAAAACATCTTTTCCGAGATTTCTTGCGATATCAAATCCAACATATGGATATTTACGACTTGAAGGAACAATTTCTTCTAAGTTGATTTTCTCTAATGATTTTTTTCTTGATGTTGCTTGTGATGATTTTGATGCGTTCGCACTAAATCTTGCGATGAATGCCTGTAAGGCTTTAATCTTTTCCTCTTTTTTCTTATTAGAATCTAACATGAGACGTTGTACTAATTCCGATGATTCACGCCAAAAATCATAATTCCCAGCATATAGTTTTACTTGGAAATAGTCGATATCTACAGTATGGGTACATACCTTATTTAAGAAATGTCGGTCATGGGAAACAGTTATTACCGTTTTCTCGTAATCTAGTAAAAAATTCTCAAGCCAACGGATTGCTAAAAAGTCCAAATGGTTTGTAGGCTCATCTAGTAGTAAAATATCTGGATTTCCAAACAAAGCTTGTGCTAACAATACTTTTACTTTATCATTTCCCAATACATCTTCCATTTTCTTTTGAAATAACTCTTGTGGTACACCGAGTCCATTTAATAATTTTTCAGCATCTACTTCTGCGTTCCATCCATCTAAATCTCCAAACTCGATTTCTAAGTTTGCAAGTTCAATTCCATCATCATTCGTGAATGGATCTTTACTATATAATATTTCTTTTTGTTGGATAATATCGAATAATCGTTTGTGTCCCATAATAACTGTGTCGATCACTTTGAATTTATCAAACTCAAAATGGTCCTGTTTTAATACAGCCATGCGTTGTCCTTTATCAATAAAAACGTGTCCTCTTGTTGATTCTTTTTCACCTGATAGAATTTGTAGAAACGTTGATTTTCCAGCGCCATTTGCACCAATAACTCCATAACAGTTTCCAGGGGTAAATTTTATATTGACATCCTCAAATACTTTTTTATCTGGGAATATTAAATCTAAATTTGATACGGTAATCATACAACCAACTCCTTTGCCTTGAATATACTATCATATGAAAATATATTTGCAAGAAAAAAGAATAGAGATATTTGATAAATACAATTCTATTTATCAGATTTTCTATTCAAACTCGATTTTCTTCATTTCTTCAAATACCTGATCATACTTGCCATTTAATTTAAAAATATATTTATACGTTCCAATATAATTTAAAACATTTAGTTCAATCATTTGGCGCTCTTTAAAATATTGAATTGCACCTTGTAATCCTGTATACCCTTTTTGAACAAATAGAGGATACGATTCAAGATGTTTTATCGTAGTGTCAACCCAATGACTGCCTTGTCCTTTGTGAGATGTCTCACGTTCTTCTGTGTGACGCTTTAGCATCAATTCAACATCGTCTTCTTGGATATAGAAAACAACGGGCTTACAGACGGATAGTTGTCGAATTAAATCTTGGAAATAAAATGTAATTTGTTTTTGTAAAAAATCATATTTTAATAATAATGCGTTGATATGATTTTGAAGAAAGACACTTTCAAAAATATAGATTGTATCGCTTTTATATCGATAGGAGAATGCATTCCAGATATCAAGATAAAATTGTTTAAATTCTTCAATATTGTTTATTGAAGATATCTCTTTTTCGTTCATTTGTTGTTGGAATATATTTGCATGAATCCCCTCAACTTTTGTATACGCAACTATGAAATGCTGATTATGCTCTTTTGTATTTTTTTTGATGGATTCTTTTATTTGTGGATACATCACTAACAGTTCATGGTATTCTTCTCTTGTCAATATAGCACACCACGTAAAATCAATTGGGTTTAAATCTTTTTCATCATATTGAACAACTTTGTAACCCAAAGACTCATAATGGTCACGCAACATTTTGGCAAAAGTTGATTTGCCTGATCCGGGTAACCCTTCTATGAAAATGATATTATGTTTCATTATTGTTCCTCACAATCTTTAACTGTCTGACTATCCTAATTACAACTATTATACATTAATTTTGATTGGAAGTCTTTGATTTCTAAACAGCAATCGACTTATGAGTCAGTTCTTGTTTTTATATGTAGAAAATGTTGTTTGATAAATGGATGAGTTAGATATCCATATAAAACTAATATCGGAAATAGTACCATTGTCATGAGTGGGTTGACAATCTCTAGTAATATACTGGATTGCTTATTTCTTTTGAATCGGATTCTCCTAAAAAAGTAATCCATCGATGTCCCCATACCGTTTGTCATCGTAATCATGTGGCAAGCCGCAAGAATGAGTTCTGATTTTTGAATATCGTATTCTGCGATTAATCGATTAGTTGCTTCTTGCGAAGGATTTTCTTTTGAATCTGCAAAATGTTGTCCAAATAATACCGCGACAGCTTCATTCGCTGGGACACATGAAGTATCACCATTTAATATTGCCTGGATGTTCTTTGTAGACATCCCACTACTTAATGCAATCTTTGTATGAACATAAGAACACATTTGACAACCATTCACTTCTGTGACAGCTAACATAATTCGTTCTTTTAATTTCTTATTCATGATATGTAACTTCTTAGATGTTTTTAATAGTACGAACCCTTTTGCGCCATAATATATATTTCTAAATTGTTCTGATATTTGAAAGACACGTGATTCTTTTGTATTCATGTTTATCACCTCTTTGTCACATTAACACATATATTATATATATAGTTAGAATATGAAACTATTTATAAATAAATACAATTCTGTATGCCTTGTTTCTAAATAATGATACAATATTTCTTCTAAAATACTAATTTTTCGCAAAATATTCACATCGATAAAGTATAATACAATTATAGAGGTGATATTATGGATCAAAAAACAATATTGATTATTGAAGACGAACCCACAATCAACCGTATTATCTCAAATTATTTTGTCAAAGAAGACTACAAAGTGCTTAGCGCATTAAATGGCGAAAAGGGACTTGAATTATTCCATAATAATCACGTTGACGTGATATGCCTGGATATTATGATTCCGAAAGTTAGCGGGTGGCAAGTAGCTAAAACAGTCCGTGAAACTTCAAATGTTCCAATTGTTTTAATGAGTGCACTAAGTGAAGAGGAAGACATCTTAAAAGGCTACTCTTTAAATGTGGATGATTACATCACAAAACCTTTTGCCCCAAGTGTATTAATGGCGAAAATCAAAAGTCTTTTGACCCGTATTGAATATTCTGAAACTACAAATTTATCTGGGACTTATGAAGTAAACGGTATTAAAATCGATCTCGATTCTTTTAACGAAGATAGTCCCTTAAAGGAATTGTTAACTCATGATGAGTTAACAGGAATTCCCAATCGAAGATATCTAGATTTTTATCTTCAAAACATGAAAAAGAGAGCCGATGATTTTCATGATACCTTTGGTGTGATATTTATCGATATTGATTTTTTCAAAAATATCAATGATACCTATGGTCATCAAATCGGTGATGAAATACTAAAGTTAATTGCCAAAACATTGCAAACAAATGTTCGTAATAATGATCTTGTTGGTCGTTATGGTGGTGAGGAATTTATTGGTGTCATTCAAATTGATAATCAAAAACAATTACGAATCATCAGTGAAAAACTTCGATTGTTAATTGAACAATCAAGTTATGACTACGAGGGCAAAGAGATCAAGGTGACGATTTCAATTGGCGGGACAATTTATCAAGATAGGGAATCTATCGAATCTTTAGTAACTAGAGCTGATGGTTTGATGTATACATCAAAACAAAACGGACGAAACAAGTCTACTATAAAATAAAAAACAAAACCAATGGTTTTGTTTTTTTTAGAATAGATTATTGAAAATATAGAAATGCAATACTAATATCATCATTCCAAATACGATAAATAAAATGCGACCTAATGTTCTTCCATACAGATATTCAAAATCATATACCTTCACACGAAAGGTAAAGGTAATCCAAATCACTTTTAGGTTAATCCCGAGAATCCCCATAATCACTAAATATCCACCGATGATACCGTATATCCAATCTGATGCGTTCATAATACACCTTCTTTATTTGCGTTGCTTGATACCCTTTTGTCTTCTTAAATTATACCATACAATAATATATAGCTTATACTGTTTTAACTTATAAAATAATAAACTTCTTCATTATCGATAAAAATATGTTATTATCATACATAGTTAGAATATATTAATTTAAGGAGGTATTTAATGAATGAACTAGTGAACACACAGAATGTTATACGATCAAGCAAATATTTATATCTCATTAGATATCGTCGTGAATATAAACAATTATGTGCACTTGAAATGAAGTCTTTATTTGGAACAACTTCTTCTATGAAGCATCATTTCATGACAGAAAATTTCCCATTATCAAGAAGCTCTTTTTTAAAAGAAAGAATTGAAATATTGTATTGTGAAACTGATATCACCATATTGGAATCAAAAATGGTTAAAGATAATTTATCCTTTGAGCAATATAAAATTCAATATATTGTTCTGGACGATGTGCCATATTCTGAACGCCTAAATGGGATGCGCAAATTAGGAACAGCGATTGAGGGTTCCTTTGCAATTCAGAATCCTCTTGTCAAATTTGCATTGACAAAAGTAGATGGATATTGGATATTTGGTTTTTATCAAGAAAATGAGCAAGCGTGGATATCAAGAAGACAAAAACCATTCAACTATTCCCACGCCTTAGAAGTAAAACTTGCCAAAGCTATAGTAAATATTGCGATATGTAATCAATTTGATATTTCAATTGTTGATCCTTGTTGTGGAATTGGAACTGTCATAATTGAGGCAAGATCAATTGGTCTTAATATTCAAGGTTATGAATTGAATGAACTAGTCGCAAACCATTGTAATGAAAATTTAAGACATTTTGGTTTTACTCCTGATGTGAAAAGAATGGATATGCAATTGATTAAAGAACACTATGATGTTGCCATATTGGACATTCCATATGGACAGTTTTCAACTACTACTTTAGAAGAACAAATTCAGTTGATAAGAAAAACTTCGCAGATTTCAAATCGTTCTGTGATTATATCTATGGATGATATGAGTGAGACCATTAAGAAACAAGGTCTAACAATTCAAGATGTTTGTATCATCGAAAAATCAAATGCATTTAAAAGATATATAACAGTTTGCACAAGCAACTCATTGGAATATAATGTATAGTTTTTTAATCAAATGAGATGTTATGAGATTGGATAAATATAAATAAAACACCATATTAAGACTTAATATGGTGTTTTATATTATCCGAAATTAGATTAGATTGTTATCTGTCAGGATTTTCTCAAGTGCAACAAATACTTCTTCAGGGTTATTCCCTTCAACAATAATAGAAATATCTGAATTTTGAGGCACTCCTAAACTCATGACTGCCATAATACTTTTAAGTGTAATTTTACGTTCTTTGAATTGGATCAAAATTTCATTTGGAAATTTTGAAGCTGTTTGAACTAACAAACTGGCTGGACGAGCATGTAACCCTGCTTCATCAATAATTTTATAAGCTTTTTCCATTTTTATTCTCCCTCTAATGTTGTTTCAACAAATGCTTTAACTTCATCTTGAGTTTGCATTTGAAGACAGGCATCTGCCATTTGTTTCATTCTTGTTGTATCCAGTTTACTGAATAGATGTCTTGTTTGTAAAACAGATGAAGCACTCATACTAAATTCATCTAGACCAAGTCCAAGTAAAATCGGAGCAGCGATTTGATCGCCTGCCATCTCTCCACACATTCCTGTCCAAATACCAGCTTCGTGTGATGCGTCAATTACCATTTTTATCAATCTTAATAATGATGGATTATATGGTTGATATAAGTATGATACTTTTTGATTCATACGGTCTGCTGCAAATGAATATTGAATCAAATCATTTGTTCCAATACTGAAGAAATCAACTTCTTTGGCAAATTGATCTGCAAGTACTGCGACTGCCGGAATTTCAACCATAATTCCAACTTTAATATCGTTACTAAATGAGATTTCTTCTTTTATTAATTCTTGTTTACATTCTTCCAAAATTTCTTTTGCTTGTCTGACTTCTGTTAGGAGTGCAACCATTGGGAACATAATATGTAAATCCCCATAAACACTTGCTCGTAATAACGCACGTAGTTGTGTTTTAAAAATATCAGTTCTATCAAGACAAAGTCGTAAAGCACGATGTCCTAAGAAAGGATTCATTTCCTCATCCATTGGAAGATAATCTAAATGTTTATCTCCACCAATATCCAATGTTCTAATGACAACTTTTTGATTTGGACAAGCTTCTAATACTTTTTTGTATGCAATAAATTGTTCATGTTCTGTTGGCAAATTATCGTTATTCATATACAAAAATTCTGTACGGTAAAGACCGATACCCTCTGCTCCATTTTTGAGTACACCTTCTAAATCATCAGGGCTTCCTATGTTTGCGGCAAGTTCAACATGAACGTTATCTTTTGTTTTTGTAGATTGACCAACATATTGTGACCAAAGCTTTATTTGTTGCAAATACTCGTTTTGTATTGCTTCATACTTTGAAATTTCCTCTTTTGTAGGATCAATAATCACGGTTCCAGAGAACCCATCTAAGATAACAATTTGATCATTATTAACAGAAGTTAAAATATCCTTTGTACCAACGATTGCAGGGATTTCTAAACTCCTAGCCATAATTGCACTATGCGAGGTTCTTCCCCCAATATTTGTGATAAATCCTTTGACAAAATCTTTGTTTAACTGCGCTGTATCACTAGGCGTTAAGTCATTTGCAATGACGATTACTTCTTTATCTATTAGTGATGGATTACTGAGTGAAACCCCAAGTAGATGAGCGATTATTCTTTGCGAAACATCCTTGATGTCAAATGCACGCTCTTGAAAATATTCATTATCCATTTGTTCAAACATGTTAATGTATTTTTGACAAATTATTTGATAAGCATTAGTAACGTTTAAGAGTTCTGTTTTAACTTTATTGACCACTTCTCTCTTAATTTCTGGATCCTGAGCGATTTGGATATGGGCATCAAAAATCATTGCACGCTCCTCATCCATATTAATTGCCGTTTTATCTCTAATAACTTGCAACTCTTCAATAGCTGTTGCAATTGCTTGTTCCAAAAGTATCAATTCAGAATCTACATCAGTGATTGTGTTAGTTGGAATATCAAGTGTTACTTCTT
>JBFFLJ010000026.1:0-24602 GCA_041554935.1 Candidatus Izemoplasma sp. | reverse complement strand
TCTACAATTATAATATCACGACTCTAGAAGAATACATACAGTTAGTAGATGACTGGATGATTTTTTACAATAAAAAACGAAGAAGAAACAAAAAGTAGAAACTTTTTTATTAGTTTCTACTTTATCGGGTTCATTTCAAAATTGATCTACTTTTTTTAATAACGAAATCTCTTTTTGTTTTTACCTTTTCCCTTGTTTTGCTTCACTGGAGTATTTTGCAAACCCGCAAGAGGATTATTTGGATCAATTTTTGAAGGATCCATATTTCCCATACGTTTCATTGCATTTTTGGTTTGATCAAGTGTTTGAATTAAGCGATTCACTTCATTCACTTTGCGACCAGAACCATTCGCTATTCGTCGTCGTCTATTACTACTTTGGGAAATTAATTTTGGGTCTTTTCGTTCTGCTTTTGTCATTGAAGATATAATTGCTTCGATATAATCTGTTTGTTTATCATCAACATTGACACCCTTCATCATTTTATTGACACCAGGCATCATTTTCATTATTCCACCTAAGCTACCCATTTTTTTGATCATTCTTAATTGTTTCAAATAGTCATTATAGTTAAATCTTCCGCTCATCATTTTTTCCATGAGACCCATCATGTCATCTTCGTCAATATTTTCGGTTACTTTATCAACTAAGGTTAATACATCGCCCATTCCCAAAATACGTGAAGCCATACGTTCTGGATAAAACATTTCAAATTGATCTAGTTTTTCACCCATCCCAACGAATTTGATGGGGATATCTGTTACTTCTCTTAAACTTAATGCTGCTCCTCCACGAGTATCACCATCTAGTTTTGTAAGAATAGCTCCGGTAACGTGAAGAGAATTATGAAATCCAGTTGCAACATTGACAGCATCTTGCCCTGTCATTGCATCAAGCGTTAGTAAGATTTCATCTGGTTTTAAATATTCTTTTAGTTGAATCAGTTCATCCATCATTGATTCATCAATTTGTAAGCGTCCCGCCGTGTCAATTATTACACAATTGAATTGATTAGCAACGGCATATTCCATTGCTTGTCGTAAAATCGCTAATGGTTTTTCATTCGTCCCGCGTTCAAATACTTCAATATTTAGTTGTGCTCCAACAGTTTTTAACTGTTCAATCGCTGCAGGGCGATAAATATCTAATGCCACTAGTAATGGCTTTACATTATGTTTTTTTCGAAGATAAAACGCTAATTTACCTGCGGTTGTAGTCTTCCCTGCACCTTGTAATCCTGCCAACATGATTTTGGTAATTCCAATCACATTAATTCCCACTTGAGATTCTTTTTCACCCATTATTCTTGTCAACTCATCATTAACAATTTTAACAACTTGTTGTCCTGGGTTTAATCCTTTGAGGATTTTTTCACCAAGTGCTTGTTCTTTGACATTTTGTGTAAAAGTTTTTACTACTTTAAAGTTAACGTCCGCTTCCAATAAACTCAAGCGAACTTCTCTCATCATTTCTTCTATATCTTTTTCTGTTAAACGTCCTTTTCCAGTGACTCTGCGTAAAGACATTTGTAAACGTTCTGATAGATTATCAAAAGCCATAATATCACACTACCTTCTCTAATTCTGCAACCAAAGACTGAATAGTTTCACTCTTTGTCTCTTGTTTGATTTGTTCAATAATTTCTTGAATTTTTATTGCTTTTTGATGTAATCCAAGTTTTGCTTCATAGTCATATAATTTCGCCACACTACGCTTAATTTGATCAAAAACTGCATTTCGACTAATATCGAAGTTTTCGCTAATTTCTGTAATTGAATAGTCATCATGATAATACGCTGTAAGATATTCCTTTTGCTTTTTTGTTAATAAGTCTGCATAGTAATCATATAGTTCGATTATTTCAATTGATTTTTCAATTGGTTCCATTTAAATCACATCTCCAAACATACCGTATAGATATTCTTCAATATCAAAATGTTCTAAATCATCTAGTGTTTCACCAAGTCCAACATATTTAATTGGAATATGTAGTTCTTCTTTAATTGCTAAAACAATTCCACCTTTAGCAGTTCCATCCAGTTTTGTTAAAACAATTCCTGTTACTTTCGTAACTTCATCGAAAATTTTCGCTTGTGATAATCCATTTTGTCCTGTTGTTGCATCAACAACCAACAATGTTTCGTGAGGAGCACCTGGCATTTCACGTTCAATCACACGATGCATTTTATCTAACTCACCCATAAGATTTTTCTTGTTTTGAAGACGCCCTGCTGTATCACACAAGATCAAATCTACACCTTGTTCTTTTGCTTTAGTAATGGCATCAAAGATAACGCTTGAAGGATCACTTCCTTCTTTTTTACTAAAAAAGATTGCAGAAACACGATCACTCCAAATCTTCAATTGCTCAATTGCACCAGCACGGAATGTGTCGCCAGCAACCATCATAACAGTCTTCCCTTGTTTAATATATTCATTGGCAATTTTGGCAATTGTTGTTGTTTTCCCAACCCCATTAACACCAACAAATAAAAGAATATTTAACCGACCGTCTTCAATATTTATACCAGAATCGATACCGATATCTTTGGTATATAAATGATAAAGTTCCTCGACAATAAGATCCAAAAGATCGCTTGGATTAGTGATGGTTTTTCCTTTAATAACACTTCGTAAATGACTAACAAATTTAAGAGTTGTTTCTATTCCAACATCAGCCATAATGAAAATTTCTTCCAAAGCCGTGAATAAGTCTTCGTCAATTTTCTTTGAATGTTGTAATACTTCTTGGAGACTATGAAAAACAGAATCTCTTGTTTTAGACATTCCAATTTTATATTTTTGTGCTTGTATTTTTTTGTCTTTCGACTGGAAGATATTTTTAAAAAAGCCCATATCATCACTTCCTTACCATTTTATAAATCAAAAACATTATATCATACTATCTTCATTATACATCAAATTTTAATAAAAAAAATACCCTATAAATAGGGAAAATCCGCCTCTCGGCGGATTAAGGAAGGGGATGTGTGAATAATATAATTATTCACCATGCTATGTAAGGGATAAGTTGCGACAATGTCGCACTATTAATATAACATACTTTTATAAATATTGTCAATCATAATCTTTCAAAACACGTTCAAACCACAACTGTTTTTTTGATAGTTAGACTATCAAGTTATTTGGCTATTAATAGCCAAAAAGAAAAGAATAAAGAGGGTTGACCAATTTGATAGATTGGACAATTCTTCATTCTTGCTTATTTATAATTTTACTTTACAAAACTACAATTTTTTGTGTCTTGACAAACAACTTCACCTTGGTCATTCTCGATTAAAAGTTGCCCACAACTTGGACACACCTCTCCAGTTGGTTTTCCAAATAACATATTCTTACATTTTGGGAAGTTGTTACAAGCATAAAATGTTTTACCTTTATTTTTTCCATTTTTTGCTTGTCGTTCAACAATTTCACCAACTCCACATTTCGGACAAGTAACCCCTGTTGTTACTACTTCTTTTTTTGGAGTATCTTTTTGCTTAATGTACTTACATGTTGGGAAGTTTCCACAAGCTTCAAAAGTCCCATACTTTGAATTACGGAAAACCATATCTCCACCACATTCTGGACATTTTTCACCAGTGAATTTTGGAGCTAATTTTTCCATATTCGCGTTCGCTTTTTCAACTAAAGGAATAAATGATTTGTAGAATTTAGAGATAATATTTACTTGTTCTTCATTACCAAGAGATATTTCATCTAAGACTTTTTCCATGCGTGCAGTATAGTCAACACTTATGATTTGATTAAAGAATTCATCTAATTTTGTAGTTGTCAGAATCCCTTGTTCTGTCGGATGGAATTTCTTATCTTTTATCGACACATATTTACGCAACTTCAATGTTGAAATTGTTTGTGAATATGTTGAAGGTCGCCCAATACCTAAATCTTCCATTTCCTTAATCAGTTTTGCTTCCGAAAAACGAACAGGTGGTTTCGTAAAATTCTGTGTTTTTTCGATTTCATTTGCTTGAATTGGATTACCTACGACTAACGGTGGCAATTCAGAAGAAGGTACTTTTTCGTAATCACCATATTGTTTTAAATAACCATCAAAGGTTACTTCTTGAGCTGATGCTTTAAACAAAGCTCCATTGTTATCCAATTCTACAGTTGTTGATTTGATTATCGCTGGCTTCATCAATGATGAGATAGCTCTTTGATAGATCATTTTATATAAAGAATATTCGTCTTTTGATAAATGTTTTTTAATGCTTTCAGGTGTGCGAGTCGCACTTGTTGGACGAATCGCTTCATGGGCATCTTGAACATTTTTCCCGACTTTGGCTTTTTTAATACGTCCTGCGTATTCTTTCCCAAATGCAGATTTAATATACTCCATTGCTGGGAATGTAAATGTATCACTCAAACGGTATGAATCAGTACGCATATATGTAATTAATCCAACAGTTTCAGTTTCTAAATCAATTCCTTCATAGAGACGCTGTGCAATTAACATTGTTTTTTGAGAACTAAATGATAATTTATTCGATGCTTCTTGTTGTAATGTTGAAGTTGTAAAAGGTAATTTACTTTCTCGTTTGCGATCAGAAATTTCAACATTCGTGATTTGAAATAATTCATCTAGTTTTGAAAGTAGTTCATCTGTTTCTTGTTCATTATGTAACTCGATCTTTTTATTATTGAATTTAGCCAAGTCTGCTTCAAATCCTGGAAATAATGCTTTCACTTTCCAATATTCTTCTTCTACAAAGGCTAAAATTTCTTTTTCTTTGTCAACAATGATTTTCAGCGTTGCGCTTTGAACACGACCAGCTGATTTTGATTTGATCTTATTTTGTAATAATTTCGATAGTTTAAATCCAATAATACGATCTAAGATTCTTCTTGTTTCTTGTGACGAAACAAGCCCCATATCAATATCCCGTGGTTCCACGAAAGCTTGGATAACTGCTTCTTTAGTGATTTCATTAAAGATAACTCTCTTTGTTAATTTTCCTTCTGTATCTAGTACTTCTTTTAAATGCCAACTAATGGCTTCCCCTTCGCGGTCCGGGTCAGTCGCAAGATAGATTTCATCACAATTCTTAACTGCTTTTCGTAGTTCAGCAATAACCTTTTTCTTTTCGACAATTTCATCATACTTTGGTGTGAAGTTATTCTCAATATCTAAGCCTAACCCACCTACACCACTTATCGCTAAATCACGAATGTGTCCTTTTGAAGATAACACCTTGTATTCGCTTCCCAAATATTGCTCAATTGTTTTACTTTTACTAGGTGATTCCACTATAACCAATTTATTCATATGATCATGCCTCCTATCTTTCTATATATATACATCCATATAAAAGCCCTGTCAAGGGCTCTTATTCATTATATATATTATATATATATAAATTATTTTACTTTTATTTTTTTATAACAAATGTCATTCTATCTTTTCCTTGCATATCTTTTTTCTGAATCACTTCAACATCAGCAAAATGTTCTAAAACGATTTGTTTTAATGCATCAGCAGTATCGTATGCATGTTCAAAAGCGATTATAAAGCGCTCTTTTACAAATGACTTTGCTTGTTCAAGAATAAGTCTATAAAAGTATAGCCCATCTTCTCCTCCAAATAATGCAAGGTTAGGTTCATTATCGACAACTAGTGTTTCAACATACTCATCAAGTGGGATATATGGTGGGTTGGAAACAATAATATCATATTTTTTTCCTTTTACTGGTTCGAATAAATCACCTTGCAGAAATGTAACGTTTCCTTTGAGATGCTCATTATTCAGCGCAGCAACATGTAAGGCTTCTTTTGAAATATCAGTAGCAGTTACTGTCATGTTTGGTTCTTCGATATCAAGTGTTACTGCAAGACATCCACTACCGGTCCCAATGTCTAAAACATCGACAGGTGCTTGTTCAAATACTTCATCATACATGAGTAATACATTTGCCACCAATTCTTCTGTTTCAAAACGAGGAATTAAGACATCCCCATTCACAATGAATTGATGCCCGTAGAAATACTCAAAACCGATAATGTGTTGAACAGGGATATTTTTTGTGACATAGCGATCGACACCATATAAGAAATCTTGGTAGATATCATCGGGAATTTCATCATCCATACTCAATATTAAGTTTGTGCTTGTCATTTTTGAAAAATGAAGCAATAACAATTTTACTCCGGAATCTTCTTTGTAATTATCAAGAGCATATTGTTCGTTAATTCGTAATACCTCACGATATGTTGGCATTATCTCACCTCATAACACAGAAAAAAGAGCAGTTGCTCTTTTTTTGTTTTTATTTACCTTCTAGTTTACGTTTTAATTCTTCCCCAATTAATGCGTCAATTACAGGTTCTAATTTACCTTCCATGACACGGTCTAATTGTTGAATTGAAAAACCAATACGATGATCTGTCACACGGTTTTGTGGATAGTTATAGGTTCGGATTTTTTCCGAACGGTCTCCTGATCCTATTTTACTGCGGCGTTCTTCGCCTTCTTTATCCGCGCGTTGTTGCATAACTAAATCATATAATCTTGTCTTTAAAATACGCAAAGCAGATGCTTTGTTTTCATGTTGAGATTTACCATCTTGGCAGGTAACGATTAATCCTGTTGGTTCATGCGTTACACGAACAGCACTATCTGTTGTATTAACACTTTGTCCTCCTGCCCCACTTGAACGGTAGGTATCAATGCGAACATCCCCCATATTAAGTGATACTTCAACATCTTCTGCTTCTGGCAATACTAGAACAGTTGCTGTTGATGTGTGGACACGTCCTTGTGATTCTGTTAATGGGACACGTTGCACGCGATGTGCTCCTGATTCGTATTTCATAAAGCCAAAGACATTGTCTCCAGACACAGAAAACTCGATTTGGCTAAATCCACCATTATCGCTTTCTTCAGCGTTAGTGACTTCGATTTTCCAGTGTTTTAATTCTGCGTATTTTACATACATACGATATAAATCACCTGCGAAAATATTCGCTTCACTACCACCAGCTGCACCCCTGATTTCAACAATAACATTTTTAGAGTCATCAGGATCTTTTGGAATCAATAAGACTTTAAGAGCCTCTTCAATTTCAGGTAATTTGTGACGCATTTCATCATATTCCAATTTTGCCATTTCCACAATCTCAGGATCGTCTTCATGTAACATCCCTTTGAGATCTGCGATTGTTTCTTTTACTTCCATGTATTCAACATATAATTCGACAATCGGTTGTAACCCACTTTGTTCTATTGATAATTCTGTTAATTGCTTAACATCAGTTACAATATCTTGTTGCATCAACAGGCGATTAATCTCATCATATCTTTTCTTTATTTTATCTAATCTATCTAACATATCTATCACTCCGCAATTTATTATATATTAACAACTACACAATTTCAAGCGACGATACATCCTGTCGCATAATCTTTCTTAAATAATAAACAAATAGAAGTACCAAAACAACTCCTTTAAGGATGCTTGACAGCGATACTGCCCACCAAATTCCAGCAAATCCAAAGCTTGCTCCTAGAAAATATGCAGCAGGGATTCTTAAGGCATTTCCTGTAATACCAACTGTCGAAGGAACGATTGTTTTGCCAAGTCCATTAAATGCTCCTGCAGTTGCTAACTCAAGAATCATAAACAATTGTGAAACACTTAATATTTCTAAGTATATTTGCCCTAATCGAAGAGTATCTGGTTCAGAGATAAATATTCCAAATAATTGTTTTGAAAAAACAAACAAAAAGATGTTTACAAGAATTCCATATGGGACCAGTATTTTCATGGCAGAAACATATCCATCTTTTATGCGGTCAAGGCGACCTGCACTATAATTTTGTCCAACAAAACTAGCGAGAGCAACTTGGAATCCTGAAGCAATCATCCATGCCAAAGCTTCTATTTGTGAACCAAGTCTTTGCGTCGCTACAACGCCTTCACCAAATTTGGCTAACATGATTGTCACAATCACAGCAATGATTGTGAACAGAATACTTTGTATTCCCACTGGAAAGCCAATTTTATGAATTTTTTTAATGGTGTTAAAGTTAAAATATTTGAATGGGTGTAAGTGAAATGGACGATTTTTCCCAAGATATATTGTTATATATATAAGTAGTATTATAAACTGTGAAATTACTGTCGCAATTGCTGCTCCTTTGACTGTCATTCCTAAACCATCAAATGTATGTCCAAAGATTGTTACTGTATCTAAAATGAAGAATGGGTCAAGTATCATATTCAAGACTAATCCTGTTGCAGATACTAAAAATGTCATGATTGTTAATCCGAGCCCATCATAAACTCCGTTGAATAAATTCACCATAAATAACGATATCCCAAACATACTTACAACTTTTAAATAATCAACCGAATAATTGATAACGTCAAGGTTTTCAAAATGGTATATATCGACATAAGTTTTCGCTCCAAAATACCCAACTAAGGAATATAAAATACCAAAAAACAACATATAGATAAATCCATTATTTCCATAATCATCTAACTCTTCTTGATTATTTCTACCGGCAGCATGAGACACTTTGACACTTGTTCCAACTTTGACAAGCATGATAAATCCAAAACCAAACCACATATAAAAACCGGCAGTTCCAACAGCCGCGATTGCATCTGTTTCACTTAGTCCCATTGTTCTGATTTGTCCAACCCAGAACATATCGGTTAAGTTGTATGTCATTTGCACAATGCTCGACAACAATGTTGGTATCGCAACCCATAGTAGGTTTTTAAAGATACTACCTTGTGTCAGATCTCTTTTCTTTTTCATATGTATCATCCTCATCTTGAAGTATTATATCATTAAACCTTTTAAAAAACTATTATTTTGTACCATAAAAAATCACCGTTTTAAACGGTGATTTTAGTCTTCATCATAAATCATTTTTATATATGGGAATGGTTCTAATGCACGTTCAAATATTCCTTGAACATATGCGATTAATACACCATAATTTACAATTGGAATTCCTTGTTCAGCCACCTCGCTAATACGGTGCATCATCTCGGTTTTATTTAACATACATGCTCCACAGTGAATCACTAATTTCACATCATCCATATCTTTAGGAAATGAATATCCAGAAGTATGTCTAAAGTTAAAATCTTTCCCAGTGTGTTGACGAAGCCATCTTGGGATTTTGACAGTTCCGATGTCATCACTTTGACGGTGGTGAGTACAGCCTTCACTTATTAAAATTGTATCCCCAGCGCTAAGTCGTTCGATGGCTTTTGCTCCACGAACCAATTCTTCTAAATCACCTTTCAGTCTAGCAAATAATATACTAAAAGAAGTCAACATAACATCTTTTGGAGTGTCAGCAGATACTTTTAGAAAGACTTGTGAATCCGTAATCACTAGTTTCGGTTTTACAGCTAGCTTTCCAAGAGTTTCACGTAACTCATGTTCTTTAGTCACAACAACAATTGCGTCACTTTCTAGAATGTCACGAATCGTCTGTTGTTGCGGTAAGATTAATCTTCCTTTTGGTGCTGCTTTATCAATTGGTGTTACGAGTACAACAAGATCATTTGGTTGGATCAAATCGCCAACCAATCTAAATTTATCCTCAGTGACATTTAAAGTTTTTCCTATTGCTTCTTTTAATGATTCTACTCCTACTTTTGAAACTGTTGAAATGAAATAGATTTCATTATCAAATATAGAAGACAAATCAGGCAATTCATGAAGTAAATCAATTTTATTTGCGACCAAGACAAACGGTTTTTCCTTTGACTTAAAAGCATTTATTAATTCCATTTCATATTGGAAATCATTCGTTTTAACATCAAATACAATAATACCAATATCGCTTTTATTAATCACTTCATATGTTTTGGAAACACGAAGTTCACCAAGTTCTCCAACATCATCAATCCCTGCAGTGTCAATCATCACAACGGGACCAAGAGGTAATAATTCCATTGCCTTAAATACAGGATCAGTTGTTGTTCCAGCATGATTAGAAACCAAAGAAATTGATTGATTTGTCACTGCATTTATAACACTGCTTTTCCCGACATTACGCTTCCCAAAAATTCCGATATGAGTACGATTACTACGTGGTGTTTGATTCATGCTCATTGTTTCACATCCTTAATGATTCCCGGTTTTGTAATATTAAAAGGATTTAATATGATGTCTAATTGTTCTTTTGTAAAGAGGTTTTCTTGGAGTAAAACATCCGTAATTGTGACATGGAGATGTTGTGCTTTTTTTACGATTTCACTTGCTTTATCATAACCAATCAATGTAATTAAGGGTGTAATTAAACTATACGATTTTTGGAGATTTTCTAAACATCTTTTTTCATCAACTTCAATATACTTTGCACAGCGATTATTAAAGATATTGACAGTATGAATCATAAGCTCTAATGACTCTAATAATGTTTCTCCAATCATTGGAACAAAAGCATTCAGTTCTAGATTTCCTTGTGACACGAGGTTTGTTACTAATAAATCATTACTGATTACTCTATTAGCATTTTGAATTACCATTTCTAAAATGACGGGATTTACTTTCCCAGGCATAATTGATGAACCAACTTGATTATCTTTGAGAATGATTTCTCCAATCCCACCCATTGGGCCAGATGCTAAAAAACGGAGATCATTGCTAACTTTTATTAAGGTGCTTGCGCTAACTTTTATCAATGCTGACACTTCGTTAAATGCATCTAGGTTTTGGGTGTTATCTATTAAGTTTTCTGCTCTTGATAATCCAATATTCGTTGATTCTTGGAGAAGAGATGTCATTAAAAAAGTATACTTTAACGGGGCATTTAAGCCTGTTCCAATTGCTGTTCCACCAATGTTGATTGAACGAAGACGTTCTTCTGTTTTATAGATACGCCAACGATCACGAGAAAATGTTTCAGCATAAGCTCCAAACATTTGTCCTGCTAGAATAGGTACAGCATCCATCATTTCTGTACGACCAAGTTTTATGATGTGGCCATTTTTTTCTTCCAACTCTTGAAACGTTTTTTGAAGCAAGGCATATTCATCGGCAAGAATACGGATTTTTTTAATACACGCAATCTTGACAGCTGTTGGAAAAGTGTCATTTGTCGACTGATGAAGATTGATATGATTAATAGGATGTATTTTGTCATAAGTACCACATGCTTCTCCCATTTTATGCAAGGCAACGTTAGCAATCACTTCATTCACATTCATGTTTGTTGAAGTTCCAGCACCACCTTGGAACTTATTTACAACAAATGAATCATCATATTTTCCTCGGAGGATATCATCACATGCTTTGATGATTGCATTACTCATTTCTTTATCTAAGTATCCTAATTTATGGTTTGTTTTTGCGGCTTGTTTTTTGATATTCACAAGTTCATAAACGATGTCTTTGTGAACAAATTGATTGCTAACATCAAAGTTTTGAATGGCACGGTATGTTGAAATACCATAATAAATAGAGTCTTCTAGTTCTACTGTTCCCAAATAATCTGTTTCCGTTCTCATAAAAATCTCCTTCCTAGAAGAATAAGTCGCGTTCCCCTTTAATGATTTTATATATATTGTCTTTTAATTTTGTTTTGACAGTTTGATTTTTGATTGTTTCGGCACGTTCAAATACAAATTTCAATCCACTTTCGACCAATTCTTGATCTCCGTAATCCATAATATATTCTGTTAATGTCATAATTGCGTTTGGCTCACATATAAGACCAATCGTTCCATTTTTAGCCAATTCCATAAAACGATCTCCCGTACGACCTTTGCGATAGCAAGCTGTACAATATGAAGGAATATAACCTTTGTTCATTAAGTCTTTATTCACTTCCATAACGCTACGTTCATCTGATAATTCAAATTGATCTGGTTCGTGGTTATCTTCTTCCATCTCTTCATGATAACCACCAACATCAGTTTTACTTCCAGCACTGATTTGCGAAACACCATGAGCAATTAACTCTTCTCTAATGTCTTTTGTTTCTCTTGTTGATAAGATGATTCCGACATAAGGTACCGCCAAACGGATGATTGTTACAAGACGTTTAAATTGTTCATCTGAGATGATATTCGGATAGTCTTCCAGACTCATTCCCTCTGCTTTTTTTAATCTTGGAACACTGATTGTGTGGAATCCAACACCATATTTTTCTTCCAAGTATTCGTTATGGATAATTAGAGCAAGTACTTCGAATTTCCAATCAGCAAGCCCAAATAACACACCAGCTCCAACGTCTTCAATTCCTGCTTCAAAAGCTCGATCAAAGGCATGTAGATGATAGTCGTAATCTCCCTTTATACTTTTTGGATGTTGAATTTTAAATGCGTCAACATCATATGTTTCTTGGAATAATATATATGTCCCTATTCCGACATCATGAAGCATTCGATATTCTTCAACAGTCGTTGCGGCAATATTGACATTGATTCTTCTGATACTGCTATTCTCATAAATCGTTTTGATAGATTCCAAAACATATTCAATTGGTGTCTCAATTGGTGATTCTCCAACTTCTAAAGCCAATCTTTTATGTCCTAATTGTTCTAAATTAACAGCTTGATGTTTTATTTCTTCTTGTGTTAATTTACGGCGAGGAAACTTATTATCACGACGATATCCACAGTATTTACAGTTATTTACACAAAAGTTTGAAATATACAGTGGTGCAAATATTACAACACGTGATCCATAGATTTCATCTTTGATTTTCCCAGCAATTTTATAAATTTCATTTAATTGTGATGAATCATTTGCATTTAACAACATGGCAATTTCGAGATGATTCAATCGCTTTTTTTGATCTGATTTAGTAAGAATATCTGATATTTGCTCAATTGTTGGATTTTTCCCTTGTTCTAAAACTTTTAAAATATAATCTTTGTTTATCATTGTTTTCATTTCCTTTCAAAGTCAATAAAATCACCAACGGCAAGATCAATGACATGTTCTATTTTTGTAGATTATCAACTGCTTATTCTAGTGTATTTTGGAGCGAGTCTGTTAAGAACAGTTTGTTTGTTATATATCACATATTTTGCTTTGTACTGGTTTGAACTTATATTGAGCATGATGGTTTTGATTGCGTTCATCAAATCACCTCTTTGCATTCTCATTATATTTGATTGCATTAAAAAACTTTGTAACATATGTTACAAAGTTTAGATATTTTTTTATATTTATGCGATATCATCAATCTCCGAATTTTGAACGCTTGTTAACATATTTTCAAAGTAACTACATTCTTTATTAAATGATAAAGCGATTGGATCTGAAGTCGTTGCTCCTTGACGGTTTTTTGAAATCATGACATCAACTTTATTGGTATGCGCAGCGTCTTTATTATAATATTCTTCACGATATAAGAACATAATAATATCGGCATCTTGCTCAATTGATCCGCTATCACGTAGATCCGCCATTAACGGGCGTTTATCATCGCGTCGTTCAACAGCTCGTGATAACTGTGATAGTGCAAGAACTGGTATTTTTAGTTCCCGAGCCATCTCTTTTAATGTACGAGAGATTTCAGATACTTCATTCACGCGGTTCACACCAGGGTTCGATCCACTTAGTAATTGAAGATAATCGACAACGACTAAGTCTAACCCTTTATCTTGTTTTAGTTTACGACATTTTTGACGAAGATCCGTGACTTTAACAGTTCCTGAGTCATCAAAAACAATATTGAGTTTACTTAAACTTTCACGGGCTAAATTAAGTTGTTGCCATTCTAAGTTATTCAAGTTACCTGTACGGATTTTCGTTGAGTGAATTTTTGATTCACTGCTTAACATTCTCGAGACAAGCTGGTCAGTTCCCATTTCCAAACTGAAAAATGCGACATATGCTTTATCATTATATTTTGCAACATTACGAGCAATATTTAAGGCAAATGCAGATTTACCCATTGAAGGACGAGCAGCCAAAATAATCAACTCTGTTGGTTGTAATCCAAGTGTGTACTGATTCAATAACGTGAATCCTGTATCAAGACCAGTAATCTCTCCTTGATTTTCTTTGGCATTCTCGGCTTTGACGATAACCTCTTCTGTAACATCAGCAATACGAACAAAATCACTTGTACGTCGTTCTTTGGCAATATCAAAGATTTTCTTTTCGGATTGATCAACAAATGAAATCGCGTCATCTGTTTTGTATCCATCATCAATGATTTGACGACAAGCATCGATAATTCGTCTTGTGATTGATTTGTCTTTCACAATGTTGATGTAGTTGGTTAAGTTGGCAATCGATGGCACAGCATTGATTAAGCCAAGGATATAATCCACTCCTCCAGCTTCGTTTAACATTTCTTTTGTTTCTAGGGTATTGGACAATGTCGTGTAATCAATATCAATTCCATCTTGAAATAAGTCAACCATTGCATTGAAGATTACTTTGTGACGATACACATGAAAATCACCTGTATCCAATTTATCAATAATTGATTTCATCGCGCCTTGATCAACAAACACACTACCTAGTACTGCTTGTTCTGCTTCGCGATTATGAGGTGTAATCTTTTCCATTTATATCCCCCTATTCTTCAATAACTAAGACTTCCAATTTTGCGATAACATCTTTATGAAGTTTCATTTCAACAATATGATTTCCAAGTGATGAAACATTTTCGGTTAGTTGAATTTTACGTTTATC
Source organism: Candidatus Izemoplasma sp. (assembly GCA_041554935.1). Taxonomy (GTDB): domain Bacteria; phylum Bacillota_I; class Bacilli_A; order Izemoplasmatales; family Izemoplasmataceae; genus Izemoplasma. The sequence goes on along the minus strand of JBFFLJ010000026.1, from coordinate 9,952 downwards.
AATATCAATATCATGTTGTTTTTTGAATTGATCAGCGATTTGCTTAGTTGATACTTTACCAAACAATTTACCGTTTTCTCCTAAACGAACATAAACTTTTACAGGAAGTTTTTCAATTTTCACTTTTAAAGCTTTCATTTCTTCAACAAGTTTTCGTTCTTGTTCCACTTTTTTCGATTGTTCTGTTTCGATAGATTGTAGGTTTTCTGAAGTTGCCTCGATTGCTGTTTTATTTGATAACAAGAAATTCCCATACCCTGCGGCAACATTGATGACTTCTCCTTTTTTACCTTTTCCTTTTAAATCTTTAATTAGTATAACTTTCATTGGTTTTTCCTCCTGTACTGCATCGTTTAATTTTTTAATTAACTCAAGACGAACATCTTGAATATCTATTGATTTTAATTGTGCGGCAGCATTGTTCAAATGTCCACCACCACCAAATTTTTCCATTAAAACTTGGACATTGAATCCTTCTAAACTTCTTGCGCTTATTCCAACTTCGCCTTCTGCTAATGTACCTATCGCAAAGGCTGCGACTGTATCATCAATTTCTAAAAGCATATCCGCAACTCGTGCTAAAAGACTACGACTACTTGGAATCTTACTTGGAATAATTACAATACTGAATTTTTTATGAACGACTTCAGCTAATGTTAATAGTTGTGATTTCAGTTTAATTTCTTCCAATCCTTCGCGAAGGATTGTTTTGATTTTAAATGTATCTGCACCATATTTACGAAGAATCGCACAAGCTTCAAATGTTCTTGTCCCCGTACGATACATAAAGTTGTTGGTATCAACCATGATTCCTGATAACATAACAGTCGCTTCAAATTGATTTAAACTTACTTCATTGGTAGATAAATCAATCATTTCTGTGACAAGTTCGACACTACTTGAAGCATAAGGTTCTATATGATTAATCACTCCAAATTCAATTGCATCTGTTAATTTGCGATGATGATCGACAATGACAACATTTTTCGTTCTTAAAGGGATTCTTTCATCTGGCGTTTGTCCAAATGAATGATGATCGACAATAATCAATAAGTCTTCTCGGTTGATCCAATCGAGAGCTTGATTTGGTGTAAGAAAATAATCTAAAAATGTAACATATTCATATTCAATTAACTGAATGATTTTACTTACGGTTTTATCTAAGTTATCTTGATCGATAACGATGTATGCTTCTTTATTATATGCATGTGCCATTTTCAACATTCCCATTGCTGCTCCCAAAGCATCAGTATCTGGGAATTTATGAGGAACAATAAAGACACGGTTCGTGTGTTCAAATAAGCGTTCTAGTCGTTGCGTATTGATTCTTGTTGTAATTCTTGTACGTTTTTCAACAGTGTTTTTGTTCCCACCAAAGTACATTAAATCATTACCCTCGATGTTAACAACAAACTGATCTCCACCGCGAGACAACGCTAAATCAAGGGCATCTTGAGCGATGTCACCTAGTTTGTTTAATTTGATATTGGAACATGCAATTCCACTACTTAATGTAACAAGCAAATCATGCTCTTTTGAAATTGCGGCAATTTCTTCTAATATTTTAAATTCTGTGGAAATCAATTCTTGAAGATTCTCTTTGTTCATGACAGCAACAAGTTTCGAGTTTGTGATAGGGATCAAATAGAAATTAAATTCTTCTGCCCAATTTTCTAAAGCACCTAAATATTTTCCTTGAATGTAACTACGTTCCGATACATCAAGAACACTAATTGCGTCACTTAAGTTATCCAGATTAAATACTGCAACAACATCCGTTGATGCATCGTATTTTCGTTTTGTTTCTTCGCGATCAGTGACATCGCGGAAATATAGTATTTTATTGGTTAAGTCTGTCATGATTTCAAATTCAAGAGTATAGATTTTGATAATCATATTATCTAAATCTTTTTCTTTAATTAATAACTCATGAATTTCTTTATGGATGGTTTCAATATTTCTTCCTTCAAGTTGATTTTGAAACACAACTTCTTTGGCATAGGTGTTTGCCCACTTAATAAATAATTTATCGTCAAAGATAACAATTCCAAGTGGCAATTCTTTAGAAACAATATTTTCAACTTCATCACGACTTTTTAATGTTTGTTGTGTTTTCTCTAATTTTTCACGAACCCATTTCAATCTTTGTGATTGAGTACGATTATAAAAGATTTGAAAATAGACATTGATTAATGCTATAAAAATGATACCTGAAAAGACAAGAACATTTAAACTTTCTTGGCGGATAATAATAAAGACTATGACAACAATAACAATTAATATAGGTATCATAATTTGAGGAAGTTTTTTCTTCATAATTTCACCTCATTTTGTCTATGTAATTATATCACATGTACATAGACATATCAAAAAAATTAAATCTCTAAGATATAAAAAAGACTCTTTCGAGTCTTATTCTTTAATAAATGGTAATAAAGCCATATGACGAGCTCTTTTAATTGCTACAGCGAGCTCTGCTTGGTATCTTGATTTTGTTCCGGTTACACGTTTTGGTAAGATTTTACCTCTATCACTAATAAATCTTCTTAACAAATCTGCATTTTTATAATCGATATATGTGATTTTGTTATCAGAAAAATAACATCTTTTTTTACGTTTTTTACGGAATCCACCTGGTCTAGCCATAATATTTCCTCCTTATAATTTTTAGAATGGTAAGTCGTCTTCCGTTACATCAATTGTCGGAGTCGACTCACGTCGTTGCGGTTTTTTTTCTTCATAAAAGTCTTGTTTGTAGTCATTACTTTCGAAATCACGTTCTTGTGATTCTCCACCTTTTGGCTCTAAGAATTGAACGCTATCACAAACAACATCGGTAGTGTATTTTCTGATTCCATCTTTGTCATCGTATGTCCCTGTTTGAATGCGACCTTCCACACCAATTAAGCTTCCTTTTTTAACAAAGCGAGCTAAATTTTCTGCTTGTTTACGCCAAGTAATACATTGAATAAAGTCTGCTTCACGTTCACCAGTAGGTCCAGTAAATGTTCTATTTACAGCCAAAGTGAATCTTGTAAAAGCAATATTACTTGATGTATATTTTAGTTCTGGGTCTTTAGTCAATCGGCCTACTAAAACTGTTCGATTAATCATATTAACACTCCCTTATTTTACGTTTTCCATGTTTAGAATTAAATAACGAATAACGTCTTCTTTGATTCGCACAACGCGATCAAATTCGACTCTAGCATCGTCATTTGCAACAACATCTAAAATTACATAATAACCTTTTTTATGTTTGTTGATTTCATACGCTAGTTCTTTCATTCCCCATTCAGTCACTTTCGTGATTTCTGATCCTCTTGAAGTGAAGATGTCGTTCAATTCAGCAATTAATGCTTTACGATCATCTTCCAGGACAGTTGGGCGAATGATATACATAATTTCGTACTTAGTCATATATATACCTCCTTCTGGTCTATTGGCTGCTCGGCAGCAAGGATGTGATTTCTCACGTCGAATTATTATATCATAACTGCAAATTTCATGCAACTAATTCCCCAATTTAATTATATATAATATATCATACATTTTTTGTGTAACACACTATGAAGTTTATGCATCTTGTTGGTAAGATATGGTTTTTCTTGTTTTGATTGTTTATACTGTATATAAGAGGTGATAATTATGAGAAAAACCGTCCTCACAGTTGTTATCTTTGAACTGTTACTACTTCTTGTCAATTTTTTAGTTTAAAGCTACATTCACAGTAGAAAAGGTCGTTACAAAACGACCTTTTCTTCTGCGATAAAACTAAGAATATCTTCTTGCATTACTTGATTTACATTGTGAATATCTTCATATAATTTGAAGTGCATTTTATCGTTCTGATATTCTTCATAAAATGTTTGAGAAAAAATCGGTAAAACAACATTATCTTGTGTTGTATTTAAGATAAATAATTGATGGTAATTTAGTTTGTCAAGATGGTTGATTGGATCAATACTTTTAATATACTCTATGTTATTATTGATGATTTTTTGATATTTCTCCATACTTCCAACATTTACAGTTGCTTTGGCAAGTTCTAGGAACTTTGGTGAACTAATCACGGGAACCAATTTGCGTATTTTATCCGTTTGCATCGCCACTTGATAAGCAATTAAACCACCCATTGAGACACCAATAAAGTCAAAAACTTTATATTTTTTTGCGTAGCGAGATTGATATATTGATAAAATATCAATAGCTGTGTGTGTTACAACTTCAAAGACATCAGCATAGCGTTTATATTCTTGTCCTGATATATATGGTTCAGCAATTCTATCACCGTGTTTAAAGGCATCTACTGCAATAACGAAAAAGCCTAATCTTGCTAAATTAATTGCTAGATAATCCCCACCACGATTTTTGTTTGATTGAAAGCCATGTTGAACAAAAACCAAACCTTTATATGTGTAATGTTTTAGATAGTACTCATTGAATGGAATTTCTTGAAATATTTTATTGTTGATGATTATTTTATTCATTAAGCATCACCTTGCGCAAAGCATTTAAAGCGTAGATTGTTGCTCGCTTACGGATGATTTCTCGATTACCGTTAAAAACTTGGCGATAGGTGTGAATTTTGCCATTCGCATATACTCCGAAATAGACCAACCCAACTGGCTTTTCGATAGAACCTCCTGTAGGACCAGCGATTCCAGTAATGCTAATTCCGTAGTCTGCATTTGTTGTTTTAATGAGTCCATCTACCATACTATATGCACATTCATTACTGACTGCACCAAACGATTCAAATACTGTTGGTAAGACACCAAGATGTTTCATTTTCGCTTCATTGCTATAGGTCACAAAACTCTCCTTAAAGACTTCTGAACTACCGCTAATATTGACGATTTGACTAGCAAGTAATCCTCCAGTACAACTTTCAGCAAAGGAAACTGTTTTTTGTTTTTGACGTAACAATTCAACAACTACACCTTCTAATGTATCTTCTAATTTCCCGTATACGTATTGTGAAAACTTGTGTTTAAAATCATTCATACAAGCAGTTACTTTATCTGGATCCTTTGATGAAAATACATACTTGATCTCGCCAGCTGCAGCATATGGTGCAATCGAAACCATTGGATGTTTTGGGTAGAATTCAATTAATTCATTTTCCATATATGATTCGCCTGTCCCAACTAATTTAAATCCATCTGAATAGACTTTATCAGTCATATCTTTTTCTAATATTGTGATAACTTGTTCCAACATGGGAATCATTTCAAATGGTGGACCAGGAAGTAAAACAATTTTTTGATTTTTCGCTTCAAAATAAACACCTGGCGCTGTCCCCAAATCATTTGTTAAGACAATTGAATTTACTGGAAATAATGCTTGTTTTTGATTGGTGTTTTTCATTGAACGATTTGTGCGATCAAAGTATCCTTTGATTGTTTGTAATACATTTTGATCTAGATAGGTTTCCACTTCGTAAAAATGATAAACTGATTCTCTGGTAATGTCGTCAATTGTTGGACCAAGACCTCCGGTAAATATGATCAATTCCTCTGTTGTATATTCTAACATTTTTGTGTATTCTTCAAAAACATCGTCAATGACAAAAGAACGGGAAACTTCGATCCCGATCATATTCAGACGTGATGCGATATGCATCAAGTTTGTATTAAGTGTTTTTCCTGTTAAAACTTCTTTTCCAACAGTTATTACGACTGTTTTCATCCTGCCACCTACTTTATCAACTTCGCAGAACCACCAACGAGTACCTTGGTAATTTGTGTGAGTTGTTTCTCTAGTTTAATTTTAATTTGTGATGGTTGATTCATCGAATATCCTTGCCGTAATATGTATTCAGTTTTATTTGGCGAGACATATTTATTTAAATAACATGACAACGCTCCACTTGATGTACCGGTTGCACTTTCTTCATCAATTCCAACAGCTGGTGCAAAATTTCGTCCATATGCGTCAACTTCTTGATCCAAGGCAAAGACATGAATACCAATGACATTATATTTTTCACATAAAAATAAAATGTGTTTCATTTTCGGGTTTAGTTTATGAAGAGTTTCTTTGTTTATTACAGGCAAAAAGATTTCTCTTAGTCCTGTACTAACGACTAATGCAGGTAACGATTTGTCAATAAATCGTTCCTCATAAAAGCAATCATCGAGTTCTGATTCATCGATTGCTTCCCCATATTTTGGTAATACCTGTTCCATAAAAACTTCTTTCTTTTTGACATTGATTTCCAATGTACCAACTTTGGTTTCCATCGTATGGAGACCAACCTTGACTTTCTTTTTATCTCGTAATAAATTCCATGTGGCGATGGTTGCATGTCCACATAAATCAACTTCTTTTGTTGGTGTAAAAAAACGAACTTTATACGTTGCTTGATCACTTTTTAGAACAAACGCTGTTTCAGAAAAACCAACTTCTTCCGCAATTTGTTGCATATTATATTCCGTTAAATTATCCGCATCAAGGACGACGCCAGCCTTATTCCCACCGTTTTTACCATTAGGGAATGCTGTTAATTTATAAACATCTACCATGTTTTTTCCACCTTCTTAGTGTATTAAAATCTTGTATCTCTATTTTACCAAAAAAAAGACACTTTTTATAGTGTCTTATACATTAAATCGGAAATGCATGACATCGCCATCTTGAACGATGTATTCTTTTCCTTCTAATCTTGCTTTCCCAGCTTCCTTAGAACCTAGTTCACCATTATACTTCACGTAGTCATCATATTTGATAGTTTCGGCACGAATAAACCCTTTTTCAAAATCAGTATGGATGATTCCAGCACACCGTGGTGCCTTTGAACCGCGCTTGAATGTCCAAGCTCGAACTTCTTGTGGTCCAGCTGTGAAAAATGTTTCAAGACCTAGAAGTGTATAACTTTTCTTGATCAGTTGATCTAATCCTGATTCAATTACACCTAAGTCTTCCAAAAATGCTTTTTTCTCGTCATCTTCTAATTCACTTAATTCCGCTTCTATTTTTGCACTGATAACTACAACTTCGCTATCTTCTTTTGTTGCATAATCATTAATTATTTTAACATATTCATTGTCCTTAAAGTCAGCGATTTCATCTTCCAAGATATTTGCAACATAAATCATTGGTTTTTGTGTTAAGAAATTAAAGTTCTTTATAAGAGCAAATTCGCTTTCATTAAATTTCATTGTGCGAATTGGTTGATTGTTCATTAATACATCGTAGATTTCTTTTAAGACACGATATTCAAAGACACTATCTTTATCGGTTTTTAGTAGTGCTTTTTTCTCGATTTTTGGAATGCGTTTTTCAATCACTTCAAGATCAGCAAAAATCAACTCAAGGTTGATTGTTTCGATATCACGAACTGGATCAACAGATCCATCCACATGAGTGACATTTTCATCATCAAAAGCACGAACGACTTGGACAATCGCATCAACTTCACGAATGTGTGAAAGGAATTTATTTCCAAGACCTTCTCCTTTTGAAGCACCCTTTACAATTCCGGCAATATCAGTAAATTCAAATATTGAAGGGATTGTTTTTAAAGGCTTCACCATAGCGGTTAAAACATCTAATCGTTCATCGGGAACTTCGACAACTCCAACATTGGGATCAATTGTCGCAAATGGATAGTTTGCGGCAAGTGCACCTGATTTTGTAATTGCGTTAAATAGGGTTGATTTACCAACGTTTGGTAATCCTACAATTCCTGCGGTTAAACCCATAAAATCATCTCCTTTAAGACCTTGTCTATTTTACTGTATTATTATCTATTTTACAAGAAAAATGATTTCCATTTACTGGAAATCATTTGTTTTATTCTTGATCATCTGGGTGAAGTTTGAGCTCGGTTGGATCAGTTGTCAAAACAACGCCATTATGAATGTATTTTAATGTGATAAATTCACCAACCTGTGAGTTTAAAATTGCTTCTTTTAACACATTGAAATTTGGCATATCCATAAACTCAGTATCATCTTGATTTTTGTATCCAATGATAATGTCGCCATCAACTAATCCTGCGTTATATGCTGCACCACCAAATTGTACGGATGGAGAACCATCTGCGGTTAATAAGCAAACGCCGTAATCAGCATCACATAAATTGACTTGAGCTGTGGTAGAAATTCCTAAGTAAGGTCTTAATACAATCCCATCAGGTTCCAAATCAGCTGCGATACGTTTGACAGTGTTTGATGGTATTGCGAAGCCGATATTTGACACGTAGTCATCAACAAGTTTCATATTGTTGATACCAATCAATTCACCATTTATATTTAGTAATGCTCCACCACTGTTTCCTGGGCTAATTGCAGCATCATGTTGAAGTAGTGTTGCATTGAAGTCGTCATTTACATAGTAACGTGCAAGTCCACTTACAACTCCCATTGTAACTGTTCCGAAATAGTCAAATCCAAGCGGATTTCCTATTGCAAAAACAAATTGTCCAAGTTCTACTTCATAAGAGTCTGCAAGCGGTATAACAGAAAAATCTTGTGTTGAAACAAAACTTAAGACGGCTAAATCTGTGACTGGATCACTTCCTAAGAAATCAATATTTTCATCAATCACTTCAAATAGTAATCCATTTCTTTCAAACACAATACTGATGTTTAATGGCTGATATCTCGTTCCACCATCATCCTCGTGCACCATAACATGGTCGTTTGTTACGAGATAGTATTTATATAGTCCTGAAGTATCAGTGGCTTCTTTTTTATAGATTACACCACTACCAGTACCAGAGGAAATAGCAGTATCAACATCAATTCCAATGACACCGTTTCTAGAAAATTCAATCATATCTGTAACTGCGTCTTCAAATCCTTGTATTGTGTAATCAATTGTTGCTTGTTGTTCTTCAACAAGCGAGTCAATAAGAGCTTCAAGTTCTTGTTCCGATAATTGATCATTACTGGTCATTGGAAATGTGCATCCACTCATTGTGATTGCGATTACCAATAACAGTCCAAATCCAAATATTTTTTTCATTAGTTTGTCTCCTTTATTCCAAATAATTTTAAGGCATTTGCCGTTGTTATTTTTGCAATTTCATTATATGGTATTTCTTTGATTAATGCGATTTCTTCTGCGACTATTTTCACCATGGCTGGTTCATTGGTCTTACCACGGTAAGGATGTGGTGATAAGAATGGGGCATCTGTTTCAATTAACAATTTATCTAAAGGAACAATCTTTGCGACTTCTTTTGGCTTGTGACCGTTCTTAAATGTGACTGGTCCACCAAGAGAAATATGTAATCCAAGATTGATAAATTGTGATGCCATTTCTGCACTACCACTATAACAATGCATGATTCCTTTGAGATTTTTATAATCTTTTAACACATTATAGGTTACCTCTGTAGCATCCCGCATATGAATAATTAGAGGCATATCATATTGGAGGGATAATTCAATTTGAAATCGAAATACTTCGATTTGTTCTGTGAGATAATCCTTGTCCCAATATAAATCCATACCACATTCACCAATTCCAACAACTTTATCATGTTTTAACAGTGACACAAGTCGTTCATAATGCCTGGCATTAATTTTATGAGCTTCGGTCGGATGATAACCGACTGTCGCAAAAATAAACGGATATTGTTCCGCTATTTTAATTGCAAGATCATTGGTCTCATCGTCATATCCTACAACAATCATCATCTTTACATCATTTTGTAAAGCACGATTGATGACTTCATCAAGATTGTCTTTGAATTTGGGATTATTGAGATGAACATGTGTGTCAATAAGCATAGAAATCACCCTGTCTATAAGTATAACAAAATTATACACCTTTTTTATGGATATTTTGTGAAATAAGCAAAAAAAAGAGGCTATTCGCCTCTTTCGTAATGTTTGTTTGTTTCTAAAATTATTGAATAATTTCAGATACGTTTCCAGCACCTACAGTACGTCCACCCTCACGAATCGAGAATTTAGTTCCTTGTTCAAGTGCGATTGGA
>JBFFLJ010000025.1:0-25023 GCA_041554935.1 Candidatus Izemoplasma sp. | reverse complement strand
GATTAAAGCTAGTATTCAAGCAACGTTAGATAGTCCAGAATTAGATATCGATGAAGTTGCGATTGCTGCTGATGTTGAGGCTTTAATTGTTAGCGAGGCACATAGTAACGCGACACTTAGTACTTCAAATATAGGATTTTTAATCGGATAGGAGGTGTCATATGAAAAAACTAGGTATGACGGTAATTTTGGTGTTATTATTATCAGGTTGTTCGATGCTTGATCGTGGTAACTATGAGAAAGATCGCCTTGGATATGTCTTGGTAGATGATTTAATTGTCAATTACCATACGAATTCAATAGGTGAAATTGATGTGTTTATGATTGATCAAGTTATGTCGTTTTTCGAAGCGCTCGATTATGTTGATTTTGACGATACTCTTTTAAATCAAGAAGATTATTTAGATTCATCTGTTACCATTCAAGACTTATCTAGTTGCGGATTGACATCTTCTAGACCAATTCCAAGATTTATTCGTATCGAAGATCAAACATATTATTATCATGTAAGAGCGAATGGCTATTGTTCATATGATGAGTACAATTTCCAAAAAAACGGCTATACAGAGGAAATTTTATATGTTGTAGAGGAAACTAGTCCAATCGAGGACTTGAACACAACATTATTCCGTGAAGCTGATTTCAAAATCAACACATTTGATACCGTTATCTTTATTGAAACAATCAGCTACAGTGCGGATAAAGATGAATGGGAAAAAACAATTGTCTCTGTTTTACCAATGAGTATTAAACAAGCAGGTGGGATGTATGAAGATAACAGTGATTTTATTGAACAAGTTGGAATTTTAGAAAAATATGTCCTAGATAATCAAAGTGTTAATCTCCTAGAATTATCAGAAGACTATTTAAATGAAGAAGTAAATAATATTTGGAGTGATGCCACAATTGAACGATTAGGGAGAGATCATGATGTCATTAAAACGGTTCGCATAAAAAAAACCGGAGATATCTTGGATATCATTAATGACACATTGGCTAGATTGGGGATGTTCTCATGAGAAAACTCAGTGTATTGATAATGCTTATTTTTGTAATTGGGTTATCAGCGTGTGGCTCTGATGGAACAATCAATAATTTCGAAATTCGTAAAGATGACTACTATATTAGCGATGATGATCGTGTAATCATTGATTATAAAACAAACGAAGATGGAAAGTTAGTAGAAATCAGTATTGATCGCTTAATGACAGTGCAAGATATGTTTTATTATAATAATCAAATTGATTATGAGTATATTCCTGAAGGGTTTAGTGGGAACACGTTTACTGAAGCAGGATACCAATGTAATGATTATGAAAATCTATTTGTTCCAGTGAACCTAGAAATTGGAAATACAAAGTTCAAATATGATCGTTTCCAATGTGAATACCGTGAAGTTGATCGCGATAATGAATTTAAAACAGGAACATATATTCGCAAATATAATCTTCGAGAGACAATTGATGTTGCACGTGATGTCATTGTAACAATTGTAATTTTTGATGACACTTCTATTGAACGATTTATTGAAATTCAAGATATTCCACATACTATGAAAATGCTAGGTGTGTATACTATCGGATTAAATATTGATCAGGATGGATATAGTGAGGGTGTCTTTAATTATTATCGAGATATGGCAGTATATGAACAGTTATTACTAAAACATCAGGAAAATGAAGCTGCGATGGATGAGGTGCTGGGAGTATCGGAAAGTGTCAATTTGTTAGAACTTGACTTACTTGCAGAAGTTACACCTCTTGTTAAAGATTTCGAGGAGCGTTATGCCTTAGAAATTGCTGCAATCGAAGAATTAGTTGGTGAAATTAGCGTAATTGCAGATGATGTTGTACCAACTGATAATGATGAAGAACCAATAACAGACCCAGGAACCGGAGATACAGCATAAAGGTGTGATATGATGAACATTATTGTTCGAAAAATGGATTTAAGTGATATTCCTTATGTATATCAAGAGGAATTAAAGATATTTGGAAAAAGTTTAGGAGAAAAAACACTATATAATGAAATATTGTATAATGATATGTCTCGATATTTTATAGCGCTTTTTGACGACAAACGAGCAGGATATGTCGGAAGCTGGTTGACAAAACCAAACGCGGAAATTCTTAATTTATTTGTTTCAGAACAATACCGCGGGAATCAAATTGGAACATTATTAATGAATGAAGTAATCAAGGTGTGTCTTCAAGAGGATATAAAAATGATTACTCTTGAAGTAAGACCAAGTAATAGTTATGCGATTACAATGTATAAAAGATTAGGTTTTACTGTGAGCCATACACGAAAACGCTATTATGAGAATGGTGATGATGCGCTCTTAATGGTGAAAGATTTAGAGGTGAAATAATGATAATTTTAAGCGTCGAAAGCAGTTGTGATGAGACAAGTGTAAGCATAAATAGAGATGGCAAAGACATTTTAAGTAATGTTGTATTAAGTCAAATTGATATTCATGAACAATATGGTGGAGTTGTCCCGGAAATAGCTTCAAGAGAGCATATCAAAGGGATAACAATGGTTTTTGAAGAAGCGTTAGAACAAGCAAAAATCACCAAGGATGAAATTGATTTGGTTGCTGTGACGAAAGGTCCAGGATTAATTGGAAGCTTATTAATTGGTGTAAATGCTGCAAAAGCATTTGCCTTTGCGAATCATATTCCAATTATTGGTGTTCATCATATTGCCGGACACATTTATGCGAATGCAATTGAGGATCAATTGGAATTTCCATTGATTTGTCTTGTTGTTTCTGGCGGACACACAGAATTAATATTAATGGAAGAACATTATGATTTTCAAAAACTTGGAGAAACAATGGATGACGCTGTTGGCGAAGCATATGATAAAGTGGCCCGAACAATCGGACTGGGATACCCTGGAGGTCCCATTGTGGATCGCTTAGCAGCAACAGGAATCGATAATTATTCAATGCCTAATTTAAATGCTATTCCAGGTTATGACTTTAGTTTTAGCGGGATTAAGTCTCATGTGATTAATCTTGTACATAACGCGAATCAAAGGAATGAAGAAATTATCATCCCAAATTTATGTGCAAGTTTTCAAGAAGCGGTAACTAGTGTACTTGTTACTAAAAGCATCAAAGCAATAAAAGAGTTCGATGCTAAAATGTTTATTATTGCAGGTGGTGTCGCAGCAAATAAAGGATTAAGAAAAAAAATAGAAGAACAAATTACGAATGTAAAAGTCGTTGTTCCGCCATTTAAATACTGTACAGATAATGCAGCAATGATTGGTATTGCAGGGTATTATCAATATCAAAAATCTCAGCAGATCGATGATATGACACTAAATGGTAGCTCACGATTAAAACTATAGAGGAAGCATTGTTTACTTATTCACGGAATATAAAAACCATATTCATAAAATTTACACAAATTTTCTATATAATTGGGTTATCAGTTAGAAAGATATTTTAAAGGAGAGAAATTTATGAAAAAATTATTTATGGCTATCTTTATCCCTGTAATGGTAATTTTAGGGACCCCAGCATTAATCGCAACTATCATGTATGACGGTAGTGGTGATGCGAATATGCCAATACATCTGTACACCGAAGACGCAGATGCAGAAGCAATGATATATCAAGAACTAGCGGATTCATTTGATGAATTAGACGCTGGTATTACTGAAGATATGATTTACAATCTAAATGAAGATATTATTAATGTAGCAATCTTCCAAGCATTTAGAGAACAAAATCCTGACTATATGCCTACAGAAGATTGTAATACGCCAGAAGCGTGTTATGTTGTTTTCCAACCAATCCCTGTTGAAGGGTTTGACATTAGCTTACGTGTTGTAGGAGCATGGGTAAACTTCGAACAAGACAAATTTGTATTAAACTTATTCTTAGAAGTTGAGTTACAAGAAGGAATCGTTTATAAAACTGTAATTCAAACTCATTTCAAATTCACAGATTTACCTGGTAAATACGTATTACAATTTGAAAAAATTAATATCGGGAATTTACCTTTACCAGCTAGCATGATTTCAAGTATCATGACTGCAATTGATGATAACGTTGATTCATTCTCATTTGATGACTTCACTTCTGAAGTTCCAATCGGTGAATTAGATATTACCGACTTCACTTATACACTTGAAAAAGAAGACATCTTAGCTGAAATCGCAGCAACTAACGATGGAGAAGAACCAGATACTGGTAATAAACTTGTTGGCGAAGTATTGGGTATAATCTTTGATCAAGAGTTAGTTTCATTTGAACTTAAAGAGGCTGAATTTGTATTATCTGCAAGATTATCTAAATTCACAACCGAAGACGAAACTGATATTCCTGAATACTTATATGATTTACACTATACATCTGTAGTAGACGATGTAACTGTCGTTGGTGAATTCAATCCTGATGCACTTGATCCAGAAAGTTACTTAACAGATCTATTTACTGAATATGTATTCAACTATGCATTAGTAAATGATGGATTTAGAATCACAGAAGAAACATTTAATAAATTAATTTATGCTGGAGCTTCTGGATTTGCTGAAACTCGTACCGTTAAAGAATATCCAGTTGGTGACGGGGAAACTCGTGAAATCGAAATTGGTTTAAAAGCAATGTGGTTCGAATTTGAAGCTGACAAATTATATGCTAAAGCATTGATTCGTGTTGGCAATGTAAATTCAGTATTAAGAATTCGCGCTGATGTTGTTACTGAAGCTTCAACCGATACAGATATCGTTCTAGAATTTACATCAATTGACTTTGGTTATGATGCTGACGAAACGCTAAACGATTATTTAAGTATTAGTGATTTAACTGTTTTTGAAGAATTGTTAATGGGTCTAGACGATGTTAAGTTTGCAACATTTGAACAAGATGAAGTTACTGGACAAGTAACAATGTCAATCTCTGCTGCAGCACTCACTGCAACAATGGGTGAAGGTTCACAAGATGGTACAGTTGTTATAAATTCAATCAACTTAGCAGAAGGTGCAATTCTTCTTGATATCGAACCTGCTGACACAGACCTTGCTCTCGTATTACAAAACTTTAGTACTGCTTTAAACGGTGTCGTTGAATCAGCAGATTTAATTACTGATCTTGAAGCTGTATTAGATACTACAACTGCTGGTCCTGAACAAGATGTATTCAACGCTGTTCAAGACTTACAAGATACATTAGCAGCTGAGGAAACAGTAACACCAGAACAAGTAGAAACTCTATTCGATAACTTCGAACTTATGGATCCTGAAGCTCAAGAAGCATTCTTAACTACATTCGAAGATTTGATGAATGAATTATATCCAGGAACATTTGATGATTTTGATACAGACTTCGGAACTCAATCAGATGAAATTATTGAATAATCCAGCCATATTAAAATAACCCACACTTATAGAAAAACCCTTAATAACACAAGGGTTTTTCTTGCATAGTGTGTTTGAAGAAAGGGGACACTTATGATACCGGAAATTCAGTATGACTTTAATTTCGATATTATATTAGTGATGATATTCGTCTCATATATTATATATGGGTATTTTTCTGGTGGACATAAACAGATTAGATTGTCAATAAACCTTATTCTTCCTTTCATGATTATTTACTATCTAGGACGTTATATAACTACATACTTATACATTCCTTTATCATCAACATTTATTTTTGAATTAATTAATACCTACCTTGGAATTGTGAAAAACACATTAGGTATGGCTATCGCATATATCATTACGTATATCTTTTTGTTTGTTGGAGTCTTTTTATTAAGCATCTTCGCAAGAAGACATATATTGAATGAAAATATGCGCGCGAAATTAGGTGTAAAGAATAATTATTTAGGGGCATTATTCGCTTTAATCAATGGATATGTCTTGATTTATTTTATAATTTTACCTGTATTCTCATTAAATTTAGTTGATACTAACTCTTCAGTTACAAACTTTGTTTTAGAGAATCCCCCACCATTTTCACGAATTGCTCGTACAGCCGAAAAAGCTGTTCCAATTAAGGGACTAGCCGATAAAGCTGATGCCTTCCAGCAATTATTAAGTGTTGATGGAATTGAAGGATATTATAACGACGCAATCTATGATTATCAATTAGAATATATTGGAGATACAGATTCTTTCGAATATGATTTTATGGATATCGTTTATCCGGAACTAAGCGAAGCTTCCCTAACATTGTTAGAGACAGCATACGCTTCATATTTTAGTGGCGAAGTTCTAACGTCGTCAAATTATTTAGGAGTTTCTCGTGTTTTAGTTGAAGAAATGCCAAGTGGTAGTTATCTATATGAAGAATTATTAGATACAGAGTTGACATTTCAATCTGATTTTGATGAAAATTCCACTATTGCAAGTGATTATTTAGCGGACTTGGAACAATATGAAATTGATATTGAAAATTATGAGTACCAAGTAATTTATGATCTATATCAATCAGATTTAGAAGATTACTTAGCCGATGCTGAAGCTTATTTGGAAGCTAAAATACAAGCGATATTAAACGATCAATCGGTAACGTATGTTATGACTGAAACGAGACCTTCTTTAGATGTGGCCGAGCCACCAAACTATGAAGAAGTTTCGCCACTAATAGAACCTGCAGCAATAGAACATACTCCAGCAATCATAGCTGCTGAAAATTTTGTTAGTGAATACGAAGATAAAATTGACATTAGTGATGAATTAAAAGAACTTGGAGAAAATTTCTTAAATCATAAAGGATTGCTGATGTGGTACGTTGATGAATTAGATCGTGAAATGGCTTCTAGTGCCTCAGGTGGAGATATTTCTGAGATTATCGTTAGTTATAAAGAGTATTATGAAACAATCGTCGACAATGTAGATGACAAAGATTTGGAAAGTAAATTATACTTAGCACAGATGAGTATTGTGAGTTACGATGTATTCTCAGAATGGATTGTTTGTACGACAGATCATATCGATACAGTTGAGTTAGATGATATTCAATTGAGTGTAAATCGCTGTGATTCAATAAATCCATCCGCAGTAGATGATTATGATTTTGCAAACGATGCATTAGATATTGTAAAAACATTATTTGAAGGAGAAAGTGTATCATGGATCATTTTACAATTCAAATATGACTATGATGCTGGAATATTTACAGAATACTTCGCCGATTATCCTGAAGTAACTGAAGTTCTCGATAGTACCAAAAGCTTAGTTGATGATTATGATACCTATTATAAGGATATTGCCAATAGTATTGAGGGAAACATTTCGATGGTTATAAAAATCGGAATATCCGTAATGAAATACAATTTTGATATGTACGATACATTAGAAAAAACGCCTTTATTATCTGCGTTATTCAATGATGCATCACGTTTGTGTGCAAATCGGAGTACTTCTGAACTAAATAGAAATGTCGAGATTTGTACAAAATCAGATGGAGACGGTGGCTTCTTTGGAGAAGTGTTGAATTTACAATATTTGGCCAGTGAAGTTTTATTTAAGGCATATTTGATGGTTGATGAAGATAATCAAGCAATCATTTATGACTCAGAAACAATGCAAACATTTTTAGATAATACAAATCAATCGGTTGAGAAACATGTGTTCTCAAGCGAATTGATAGAAATATGGGGAGATCAGTTCGCGTTCAATGTGATTGATGAAACATCAGGATATACTTTATTGGAACAAATGTATGATGATGGACAAATTAGCATTGAAGCAATGCGTATCCTTGCGGATGATGAATACGATCTATTTAGTAGTGAGTTTTCACAACGTGTCCGTAGTCTAATTAGATAGGAGGGACAGTATGAAACCGAGTGAAGAGCTAATGTTGTTGTTAGAACTGAATGGGTTTGATGTTCTTAAGTTCAAACTTAAAAAACAACTGGAATACGAAAAAACCGGTAATATTGATCTATATAAGCATAAAAAATATGCTGATTTAGTTATGTCTCACTATCAGTTCAAAGAAAATACAGATTATTATCATCGTAACCCACTTACATATAAAGAGATTTGGGGAGATGACATCAAAAGCATTGATCAGTTCTATTTCAAACATTCAGAACTAGATTACGAAATGACATTGCGTGAATTTATCCAAATGGATAAATTCAATGAAGTTCAAAAAGAGAGTATTTTATATGATATCTTAGACCAATGGGTTGAAGAATATCGTGAAGCAAGTATTAAGCACATGGAGAACCTCCGCGAGATGATCCAATTATTACCAAAAAAATCAAAAAGATATAAAAAGCCCAGTAAAATAGCTATTCTCTTTTCTATTATATTTATTTTACTAATTGCATTTCTATATAAAAACCCCGAAGCATTGACGGGTATTCCAATCGTTGGGCAGATATTTAATGGTTATAATGCATTATTATATGATGTGAATTGGTTTAGTTTTCTAGGTTGGCTTACAGTCTTGTTCACTGCGTTATATGCTGTTTTGAATAATGCATTTACGAGATTCATCCGCGATATTCGAAGTGAAAAAAACAAACATGCAGAAAAAACATTTGATCGTTGGGATAACGATATGCAGGAAAGTCGCTTAAAACAATCAGGATTATTAGAAGATTATGTTGATCGCGTGATTAAGAAGCCCAAACATACATTCTTTGATATTAAAGAATTAATAGGTCCAGAAATACTAATAGAGAAATTTAAGCGTTATGTGCTTATGGTTGAGAAGAAGTATGATTTCATGACGAAATACTACCGCACATTTATAAAATATTTACGATTAGTCTTCATACTAAGCATTATCTTAAATATCGTCTTCTATGGTATTGGATTTGCTATGGTTAGGGGGTTTATCAATGTTTAAGAAAAAGAATGTCGAACCAGTTGAAGTTGTAATAGAAGAAACAGAAAAAATAGTTGAATCACCAAAATCAAAAAAATTGAAGAAAACAAAAAACCGAAAGAAAGTAAACAATATCATTCAGTCCGAGAGTCCAAAAAAGAACAAAAAACTCAAAGAAACCAAAAAAAGCAAGAAAGCAAATAAGAAATTGAAATCGACTCTCAAGGAAGCTCAAATCGAAGAAGTAAACTTAGAAGATGGAGCGGAACTCGCTGTGGAAACCCCAGAGCCAACTTCTGCAGAAAAAATTGATTTTGAAGATTTTGATCCAGAACTCACAGAATTCTTTGAGGACATTAAAATCACTGATGGACCAGATTCAAATGTCATTGAGGAAAACCATACAGATGAGAAAGACGAAGAGCCCTCTAAAACAGGAGAAAAAAAGAATCTAGACGCATTTTTTAGTAAAGAAGATAAAGATGTCAAGAAGGTAAAGAAAAAGCTTAAAAAAGAAAAAAAACCAAAGAAACGCAACAAAAAAAAGGAAAGAGACTATCAAGATATTAAAGATCGCAAGATGTTTCGATATGGTAAGTTGAAATTCACAAAAGTGGAAGACTTTATTGTGTATTTAAACGCAAACTACTTGGAATTAGATGAAATAGCTGCCGAAATTCTTCATGATGAAAATTTCTTAGGTTGGATTTCAAAAAATAGCGGTGTTTTTCCAGAAACATATAAAAAGTTAGAAGAAATTAAACAAGAAATCGAGAAATAGCCTTATTTCTCGATTTTTTCTTGCGATAATTTATGTTACTATATATAATATAGTCCATAATATGAGGTGATTATTATGAAAGTCCAGCAGTGCACCCGTTAAAGAAGTAAGAACACAAATAGAAAGGGTGAAGATTTATGGAGATAAATCATTTTATAAATACAATTATTGAAGAAGATATTCGTAGTGGAAAGCACAAACGAGCAATCACTCGTTTTCCACCTGAACCAAATGGATTTTTACATTTGGGGCACGCTCGTGCAATTATTACAAACTATTCTATGGCCAAAACTCATAATGGATACTTTAACCTGCGATTTGATGATACAAATCCAGTCAAAGAAGATACCATTTTTGTTGATGCAATCAAGGAAGATATTGCTTGGTTAGGATGTGAATGGGAAAATCTTTTATTTGCTAGTGATTATTTTGATGAAATGTATCATCGTGCAATGTTGCTTGTAAAAAAAGGATTGGCTTATGTTGATGATTTAACTGCGGAAGAAATCAGAGAGTACCGCGGAGATTTAAAAAATGTTGGGAAAGACAGTCCTTACCGTAATCGAACTATTGAAGATAATGTCCAATTATTTGATGGTATGATGAACGGTGAATACGAAGATGGATCACGCGTTTTGCGTGCTAAAATTGATATGCAAAGTCCAAATATGAATTTGAGAGATCCTGTTATATATCGAATTCAAAGAGCTTATCATCATAATACAAAAGATAAATGGTGTATTTACCCGATGTATGATTTCGCTCATCCAATTGAAGATGCCATAGAAGGAATTACACATAGTTTATGTAGTTTAGAATTCGAAGATCACCGTCCTTTATATGATTGGGTTGTAAAAGAATGTGAAATGGAAAACATTCCTCGTCAAATAGAATTTGGAAAATTACGTATTGCTGGTGCCGTTATTGGTAAACGCTACATTAAACAATTGGTAGATGGTGGACATGTAATGGGTTGGGATGATCCACGATTAATTACATTAAGTGGATTACGTCGTCGTGGCGTACCAGCCAGCGCTATTCGTGACTTTATCTATTCACTTGGCCTTCCAAAAAGCCAAGGTGAAACCGAAATTGAAATGTTATATACTGTTGTTAGAGATCATCTTAAATTAGAAACTTCACGAGTGAACGCAGTTATTGATCCACTAAAACTAGTCATTACAAATTACGAAGAAGGCAAAGTAGAATACTTAGAAGCTGAAAATAATCGTGAGAATGAAGCGTTAGGAACCAGAATGATTCCATTTAGCCGCGAAGTATACATTGAACGAGAAGATTTTATTGAAGTGAAACCAAATAAAAAATGGAAACGTTTAGCAATGGATGTTGAAGTTCGATTAATGCATGCATATTTTGTAAAAGCGAACAAGATAATCAAAGATGGAAACGGTAAAATCATTGAAGTCCACTGTACTTATGATCCTGATACAAAAAGTGGAAGCGGATTTAGTGAACGTAAGCCAAACGGTAATATTCATTATGTTGATGCTACCATTAATCAAGAAGCGGAATTCAGACTATTTGAAGAATTAATTCTTGATTTTGAAGATAAAGAAGTGCCATTTAGTGAAAAAATTAATCCGAATTCAATGATAATTCAACAAGGATTTATTGAAGAATCAATCATTACCGAAGTAGGCGAAAGATACCAATTTACTAGAAATGGGTACTATGCTGCTGATATTGATTCAACAAAAGAGCATCCAGTATTTAATCGAATTGTCTCATTAAAGTCTTCATATACACCAAAGACTGTTTGATAATAGACGATTTTAAATATATATTTGCAATTGTCTTGCATTTTCTTAATTTTATAGTATTATTATGTATGTTAGTAATCAAATAACTCGTTAGAAATAATTTATTATCTCTGTACAATTTATTTGCATTCAACAAAAAAATAAATATGGAGGTAGTAAAATGACTGGTAAAGTAAAATGGTTTAATTCTGAAAAAGGTTACGGGTTCATTACAACTGAAGAAGGAAATGACGTGTTCGCACATTATTCTCAAATTCAAAAAGATGGATTCAAATCTTTAGAAGAAGGAGAAGCTGTATCTTTTGATGTTGTCGATGGAGACAAAGGTCCTCAAGCGTCAAACATTCAATCTTTATAGTAATTAATCAAATATGGATTATTCAATAATCCATATTTTTTTTTGCATTTTTTTGTAAATATTTGTATTGATGCAAATATTTGATAAAATACTTGTATAATAAACTCTATACATAGTTTTGAAAGGAAGTGATAAATATGTCCACAGGAATGAAAACAGTCTTAACCAGGCAAAGAATTTTAGATTCAGCACAAGAGTACTTCTTGAAATATGGTTTCAAAGATTCTCTGGTGGGTGATATTGCTGATTCAGCTCAAATTGAGCGACGCACTGTTTATCGCTACTTTGAGGGAAAAGATGATTTACTATTGCGAATTACAATCTCATTATTTCAAGAATTTACAAAAGTTATCTTTGAACACAATTTCACAAGCAACTATAATGCATATCAAAAAATTGAAGAATTATTATCCGTTGCCTTCAACCATATTCAGTTGCATCCAGAAATGTTTATTTGCTTAGGGATGATTGATACAAACATTTCTTCACAAGTGAACGAGTTAGAACCTTTTATAGAATTGTCTAGTTTTGGAAAAGAGTTAGATACCTTACTGACACAATTGATTATAGCTGGACAAGAAGATGGATCTATTAAAAAAATACATATTCCACAAATATTTGCGTTAACGATCACAAATTCTTTGACAGCATTAGCAACTAGAACAGCGATATATTATAAAGATCAGATTCTAAGTAATCACAATTTTCAATGGAATTTAATCAAGACACAAGGGATGATATTTTTAGATTCATTAAGGTGCGATCATGACTGACTTTACAAAACAAGTGATTGAAATAGTATCAACAATTCCATATGGAAAAGTAATGACATATGGTGACATAGCTTCTTGTGCAGGTAATCCGCGAGGAGCTAGACAAGTAAGCCGTATTCTTCATTCTTTGAGTTCGAAATATCAACTTCCTTGGCACAGAGTAATCAATCACAAAGGTGGAATTAGTCTCACTGGAGAAGGCGGGTTTATGCAAGAATCACTTTTAATTCAAGAAAATATTAATGTTGTAAACCATCACATAGATTTGACAAAATATCGCTTTAAAATTCAATAAAATAAACCATCAAAGCACTATGATTATAGTGCTTTTTTTGGTATAATTTAATTAGGTGATTTTATGCAAGAATTATTAAAAGGTTTAAATGAAAAACAAATTGAAGCAGTTCTAACAACTGAGGGTCCTGTCATGGCAATTGCAGGAGCAGGAAGCGGTAAAACAAGCGTTCTTACTAAAAGAATCGCTTATTTAATCTATGAGAAAAATGTTCGTATTGAAAATATTCTTGCCATTACTTTTACAAATAAAGCTGCAAAAGAAATGAAAGAAAGAGTATACCGTGAAACAGGACTGTCTACATCGAACATGTGGATTAGTACATTCCATTCAATGTGTGCCAAAATTCTACGTGAGCACATTGAGTTACTCGGGTATAAAAAAAGTTTTCAAATTATTGATGATGACGATACAACACAATTGATCAAAAGCATCATGAAGAAAAAAAATATTGATATCAAGCTATATAATCCAAAAATGGTAAAAGCTAATATTGTTAAATTAAAGTTTAACCGTGAGCATCTTTTCGATATTGAAGAACCAAATCGTTCCATTGTCAATCGAGTTTTTACCGATTATGAGAAGTCTTTGGAAGAAAATAATCTTATTGATTTCGAAGGATTACTAATTTTAACAATTCGGTTACTAAAAGAACAACCACACATCAAACAATACTATAATCAATTATTTCAATATGTTTTAGTCGATGAGTTCCAAGATACAAATAACGTCCAATATGAGCTGATAAAGCAACTTGTTAATGAAAATAATAATATATTTATTGTTGGCGATGAAGACCAAAGTATTTATGCCTTCCGTGGCGCGAATATTGAAAATATCTATAAGTTTAAAAAAGAATTTCCGAATTATCACCTTATCTTACTAGAACAAAATTATCGCTCAACAAACAATATTCTAAATGCTGCAAATCAAGTCATTACAAATAACTCGAAGCGTGTCGTTAAAAATCTCTTTTCAACAAAAGGCGATGGTGAAAAAATCACCTTCTTTAAAGGCGTTACAGCCAGGGATGAAGTTGAATTTGTGGCGATGAAGATTCTTGAAATGGTACACAAAGGGTATAGTTATAATGATTTCGCAATCCTTTATCGTGCAAATAATACTTCGAGGATGTTTGAAGAAGTATTCATGCAAAAACATCTTCCATATCGTATTTTTGGAAACACTAGTTTCTTTAAACGTAAAGAAATCAAAGATTTTACAGCATATTTACGTCTAATTTTAAACATGGATGATGCTTTTAGTTTTATGAGAGTTGTTTCAACTCCAAAACGCGGTATCGGAAGTGTCACAATTGATAAACTTGCTGATTTTGCTGCAGAGTATAACTTAGACCTTTTTGAGGCAATTGATAAAGCAGATCAAATACTTGGTAAAGCCGCAGTATCAAAACTTCAAGAATTCAAATTTATGATTTTAGATTTCCGTAAAAAATTAGACGAACTACCGTTTGGTGATTATGTAGATTATATCTTAAAACATTCAGGATATATTAAAATGTTAGAGGATGACGACAAGGGTGACGTTCGTTATGAAAATATCCTTGAGTTTAAAACAATATTGAGTGAAAATGAAGAAGCATATGGTGAAATATCAAAAGAGGATATGTTAGTATATTTACTGGAAGATATTGCCTTAAAAAGCGAAGAAAGCCAATCTGAAATTGAAGATGGTGTTACATTGATGACTCTTCACGCTGCAAAAGGTCTAGAATTTAGAGTTGTATTTATTGTGACTTTAGAAATAGGAATGTTTCCATTAAATAGATCATTAGGAAGTAAAAAAGAGTTTGAAGAAGAACGCAGATTAATGTATGTTGGAGTGACGAGAGCTCAGGAAAAACTATTCTTAACTAATGCGAATGTTCGCCAAACATTTGGGGAAACTGCATCCAATCCAGATAGTCCTTTCTTAAAAGAGATTAATGAAGACTTACTTGAAATAAAAGGATATTATGAGTACATCAAAGGTCCTCATCGTAATCCACTCAAACCGAAAACTAACATCCATCAAGTAAAACGAAACAATTTAGATAAATACGAAGTTAACGAATTGAACAAAGGTGATAAAATTCATCATGATAGTTTTGGTGATGGAATGGTAATTAGTGTAACAGGAGATAACTGTATGATTGCCTTTGGGCATCAATATGGAATCAAGAAGTTATTAAAAGACCATCCTGCAATCAAGAAGATATAAATTATGGTATAATGAAATAGGTGATTTTATGGAATATAAAAATAGAATTACAATATTGCGCAAACTATTAAATAAGTACAACCATGAGTATCATATTCTCGATAATCCGAGTGTCAGTGATCAAGAATATGACGCTCTTTTGCATGAGTTGATTGCTTTAGAAGAACAATATCCTGACTTAAAAACCTTTGATAGCCCTACGATGCGTATCGGAGATACAGTATTGGATAAATTTGAAAAAATCACACATGATGTACCGATGATGAGTTTAAGTAACGCCTTTAATGAAGATGATTTACGAAATTTTGATGATAAAATCCGCAAAGTAATCTCAAATTTTACATATAATGTTGAATTGAAAATTGACGGATTAGCTGGTTCTATTAAATATGAAAATGGATTATTGGTTTTAGGTGCAACAAGAGGAAATGGAGTTGTTGGGGAAAACATTACAAATAATGTTAAAACAATTAGTTCTATTCCCCTTCAAATTAACTACTTATACGATTTAGAAGTTCGTGGTGAAATCTATATGAGTAAGAAATCTTTTGAAGCTGCCAATCAAGAACGTCATTCATTGGGACAAGAAGAGTTCAAGAATCCTCGCAATGCTGCCGCTGGTAGCATTCGACAACTAGATAGTAAGATTGCTGCAAAACGTAATCTTGACATGTTTATTTACAGTGTGATTTCTCCTGAAAATCATAGTATTAAAAACCACACTGAAGCCCTTTTATTTGCGAAAGATCTTGGATTTCATATTAATCCTTTAAGTAAAAAATGCCAAAATATTGATGAAGTTATCAAATATATTGCACATTATACAACCAAGCGCGATGCACTTGAATATGATATTGATGGCATTGTAATAAAAGTTAATGAGTTAGAGTATTATGATAAAATTGGATATACTGCGAAATCTCCAAAATGGGCTATCGCATACAAATTTCCGGCAGAAGAAGTTATCACAAAAATTAATAAAATTACATTCCAAGTAGGACGCACAGGGCAAATAACCCCTGTGGCAAACCTTGATCCTGTGATTGTACAAGGGTCTACGATTAGCCGTGCCACATTACACAATGAAGAATATGTAATGAACAAAGACATTCGTGAAGGCGATTTTGTTGTAATTAAGAAAGCCGGAGATATCATTCCCGAAGTTGTCCGCGTTGTATTTGATAGAAGAGCAACTGATAGCATTCCTTTTACAATGATATCTGAATGCCCGGTCTGTTATTCTCCATTATCAAAAAACACTGATGAAGCAGATTACTACTGCGTGAACGATACATGCGACGCTAAGACTGTCGAAACAATGATTCATTTTGCTTCTCGAAAAGCTATGAATATTGAAGGTCTTGGTGATAGAATTATTGAACAATTCTACAATGATCATTTGCTTCATGATATCAAAGATATTTATCTCCTTAAAAACCACTACGAAGATTTAATTGTTAAAGAAGGTTTTGGAACAAAAAGCATTGATAAACTTCTACTCAATATAGAAAAAAGTAAAGATAATAATTTAGATAAATTATTATTTGGACTTGGAATTCGTCATGCTGGTGAGAAGGTTAGTAAAGTTCTTGCTGGACATTTTGGCAATCTTGAACGTCTAAAAAAAGCAGAATATGATGAGTTAATCAATATTGAAGAAATCGGAGATGTAATTGCCAAAAGTGTAATTGATTACTTTAAAAATGAAAGTAATACTGATTTATTAGATGAATTAATAGCATATGGAGTCAATACGAGATACCAAGCATCAATCATTGAAAAACAAGGGTTGACACAAAAAACATTTGTTTTAACTGGTAAAATGGAATTGTATACAAGAGATCAAGCACAAGCTCTAATAGAACAATCTGGAGGAAAAGTATCTTCCAGCGTTAGTAAAAAAACAGATTATGTTGTTGCGGGGAGTGAAGCTGGAAGTAAGCTTCAAAAAGCAATTGATTTAGGGGTAACAGTGTTAAGTGAGGACGAATTTAAAGCTTTATTAGAATAGGTGAGACCATGATTAATGAAATAGTTATTAAGGGCGCAAAAGAAAACAATCTAAAAAACATTGATTTATCAATACCAAAAAACAAACTTGTTGTTATGACAGGATTGAGTGGTAGTGGTAAGTCCTCTTTGGCGTTTGACACAATATATAAAGAAGGACAAAGACGTTATGTAGAGAGCTTAAGTGCATATGCTAGACAGTTTTTGGGAAATATGGAAAAACCAAATGTTGAGAGTATTGAAGGTCTTAGCCCTGCAATCTCGATTGATCAAAAAACAACTTCAAAAAATCCTCGTTCAACAGTTGGGACAGTCACAGAGATATATGATTATTTACGATTATTGTATGCACGAATTGGAAAACCAATTTGTCCTACACATGGAATAGAAATTAGTGGACAATCAATTGAAGAAATGACTGAAAAAGTATTAGAAGTTAGTGAAGGACGAGTTATAATACTTGCCCCTTTAATTAAGGAACGTAAAGGAACACACGTTAAGGTATTTGAACAATTAAAAAAAGATGGATTTGTTCGTGTTCGTGTTAATGGTGAAATTCTTGATTTAGAAGATGACATTATTTTAGAAAAAAACAAACGACACACAATTAGTGTTGTTATCGATCGATTACGTATAAAAGATGGCGTTAGAACAAGACTGTATGACAGTTTAGAAACCGCCGCAAGACTTGGTGAAGGAAAAGTTAATGTTTTGATTAATAATGAGGAACATATCTTTAGTGAACAATATGCGTGTCCTCATTGTGATTTCTCAATTGGTGATTTAGAGCCAAGGCTTTTCAGTTTTAATGCACCTTATGGAGCTTGTCAAAGTTGTAATGGGTTAGGACATACAAGAAAAGTAGACAAAGATTTATTAATTCCTGATAAATCTTTAAGTATATTAGATGGCGCAATAAAAGGGTGGCAAAATCCTTTGACGTATTATTTTAGTATGTTGAAACAAACTGCTAAATATTATGATATTGATCTGTCTATACCGGTATTAGAAATGAAACCAGAAGACTTATATATTGTCTTGCATGGAAGCAAAGACAAGATTAAGTTTGTTTTTGGTAAAGAATCCAGTGAAGGATATAAACATCAAAAGAGCGACTACTACGAAGGTGTAATCACGAATTTAGAACGACGTTATATGGAAACGTCTTCTCGTTTTATGCGAGAATGGATCGAAGGCTATATGAGTGAAACTAAGTGTCCTGTTTGTGGTGGGAAAAAATTGAACGAGAAAGCACTCAGTGTTAAAGTTGGTGGACTTGATATTATTCAAATCACTGATATGAGTGTGAAAGAAATTATCACATTATTCCAAGGAATACAACTCAGCGAAACAGATCAAAAAATAAGCGAAATGGTTTTAAAAGAAATCATTGAACGGTTATCATTTTTAGATAATGTCGGTTTAAATTATTTAACATTATCACGCCAAGCCGCAACATTAAGTGGTGGAGAGAGTCAGCGAATTCGATTGGCAACACAAATTGGCTCGCAACTTACTGGCGTTTTATATGTTTTAGATGAACCGAGTATTGGACTCCATCAAAGAGATAATCATAAACTAATTAACACATTGAAAAAAATGCGTGATTTAGGAAACACTTTACTTGTTGTTGAACACGACGAGGAAACAATGTTTGAAAGTGATCAAATAATCGATATTGGTCCTGGGGCTGGCTTAAATGGTGGGGAAGTAACGTTCCAAGGAACCATTGAAGAAATTTTAAAAGACACCAAAAGTATAACAGGACAATACTTAAGTGGAAGAATGAAAATTGACGTTCCTGCTTCAAGAAGACCACATAACAATGGCTATATAGAAATCAAAGGAGCTCGTCAAAATAACTTAAAAAATATTGATGTATCAATTCCCAAAGGTGTTTTAAGTGTCATTACCGGTGTTAGTGGTAGTGGGAAAAGCAGTTTAATTAATGAATGCTTATATAAAGGGTTATCAAATGTGATATATCGCAAAAAACATCCTCAAGGTGATTTCGATCAGTTACTTGGTGTGGAATTATTTGATAAAATAATTAATATTGATCAATCTCCTATCGGTAGAACGCCACGTAGTAACCCTGCAACCTATACTGGTGTTTTTGATGATATCAGAGACATTTATGCTTTAACAAACGAAGCAAAAATCAGAGGATATCAAAAAGGCAGATTTAGTTTCAATGTTAAAGGTGGCAGATGTGAAACTTGTAGTGGGGACGGATTGATTAAAATTGAAATGCACTTTTTACCTGATGTGTACGTTCCATGTGAAGTTTGTAACGGAAAACGATACAATAAAGAAACTTTAGATGTAAAATATAAGGGTAAGAATATTAGTGATGTTTTAGAGATGACAATTGAAGAAAGTGTTGTATTTTTCGAAAATATACCAAAAGCACAACGAAAACTTCAAATCCTAAACGAAGTAGGATTGGGATACTTAAAAATTGGACAACCAGCAACAACACTAAGTGGTGGAGAAGCACAACGTGTGAAACTCGCCAAAGAATTACACAAACGCATTACAGAACAAACATTATATATTTTAGATGAACCTACAACTGGACTACATAGCGATGATGTAAAACGACTACTTCAAGTGATTCAACACATTGTTGATCTTGGGGCTACAGTTGTAATAATTGAACACAATCTTGATGTGATTAAGGTCGCAGATCATATCATAGATTTAGGGCCAGAAGGTGGCGATATGGGTGGGATAATTCTAGCGATTGGAACCCCAGAAGAAATCGCAAAAAATCCCGACAGTTTTACCGGACATTATCTACAGAAGGTGTTGAAATAATATGGAAGAAAAGAAAGACAATCGAGAAACAAGCAACATCCCTTCGGACGAAGAGCTTGAAGAGTTATTAAAAACAATTCAAGAACTTGAAAAAGAACGCCGGAACAAACAAAAAAAGGGACCTAAAAGAAAAATGATTGCGATTGAATTTGGTGGTGTCTACCATCCAAACATTATCGTTCATTTCCTCTTTTCATTAATCTTAAATCTCTCGCTAAGTTATATCATAATTGTACTATTTAACTTTGCTTCATTTTCAACAATATATACATACATATTATTCATTTTATTATATACAGTATTGGAAGAGTTTGTACGCTATCTCATTACATTTTATCTACTTGGGTATGTAATCAAATCCTTTGGATTTATCTTCTTTATGGCATACTTATTGTTGTTTATATTTTTAGATCAATTTGTTATAGTAGATTCATTCGCTTTTACAAATGAGTATCATATTGTCGCATTTGCAACAATCTTTGTTATAATCCGTTATGTCTTAGGTACAGCAATTAGACGAAATTTCCGGAATAGAAAGTTGAGATGATATCATGTTAACAGTTCAAGATTTATTACAAGATTATAATTTCGAAATTCTCGCAGGAGAAAAAGGACTATCAAATGAAATAAACAGAGAACAAGTATCCAGACCAGGGTTAGAATTGGCAGGATTATTTGATTTTTATGAGTTTGATAGAATTCAAGTTATGGGAAGTAAAGAAGTTACTTTTTATGGGTGGTTATCGGATAGTGATCGGGAAATAAGAACAAAAATGTTATTTGAGAAACTTCCACCGATGTTTGTGTTCTCTAAAAACACTGAAATTCCGGAACTTTTTATTCGTTTTGGTAATGAATTTAACATTCCTGTTTGCCATTCTAATAAAAAAACATCAGCTTTAATGAGTAATTTATATTTATACTTAAGTTCAAAACTTGCTGAAAGAATGACACTCCATGGAACACTATTAGATGTTTCAGGGATTGGTGTTTTGATTCGCGGAAAAAGTGGGCTTGGAAAAAGTGAAGTTGCTTTAGAACTTGTTCGTCGAGGACACCAATTGGTGGCCGATGACCGTGTTGATATCTACCAACGTGAAATGGGAATATTGGTAGGTGAAGCTCCACCAATTTTACGTAAATACCTAGAAATTCGTGGAATTGGGATCGTTAATGTTGTTAAACTTTTCGGAGTGAAAGCATATAAAGAAAATAAAAAAATTGTTTTAGTGATTGATCTTGAACTGTGGGATGATACAATTCAATATGATCGATTAGGAATTGATGATGAAAAATTGAGATTTTTCGACACGGAAGTTGCTCATGTTAAAATTCCAGTTAGTGAAGGACGAAATATCGCTTCACTTGTTGAAGTCGCAGCAATGAATGCAAGATTAAAATACATGGGAACAAATTCTGCAAAAGAATTCGCCCATGAAGTTGAAGAAGTTATCAAAAATAATACAAAAGAATAGAGGTATGAATCATGCACATATTTGATCCAATCGCAAGAGAGTTTCTAATTTTTGAATATCTGGATGGCCAATTTTTTATCTGGTATAAGTATAGCTTAATGATTTTAATTGGGATGGTTCTTGCGGCATTATTTGGAATTCGAGAAGGAAATAAACTAGGACTTAAGACAGATACGATTATTGATGGGATCTTAATCATCGTCCCTTTAAGCATCATTGGGACTAGATTATGGTATGTCATCTTTGAATGGGAATACTATGCATGGGACTTTATCAAAATTATATCAATTTCTGATGGAGGACTTGCGATTCATGGAGGATTTATTACAGCCTTTATAAGTGTCTATTTCTTTGCGAAGTATAAAAAGATTAATTTGTTAAGTGCTTTTGATATTGTTGCTCCCGGCTTTTTAGTTGCTCAATCAAGTGGAAGGTGGGGGAATTTCTTTAATCAAGAGGCTCACGGTGGAATGATTGGTGGCGTTGATGATAACAATATTCCATTACTTTCATTAGATCAACAACGAGAGTTTTTATCTGAGACACTGCATTTACCAGATTTTATCACCAACAATATGTTGATGGCTGAAGGGGAAGGATACTTGGTAGATCAAGCAGCGGAATCTTCTCAAGTACTCGCAGCTTATTATCATCCTACATTTCTATATGAAAGCATATGGAATATTACTGGGTTTATCATTATGTTGATTATTCGTAGAACAAAATGGTTAAGAAATGGTGATTTATTAGCATTCTATTTGATTTGGTATAGTGTTGGACGTTTCTTCATTGAAGGAATGAGAACAGATAGTTTATACATCGGAAATACAGAGTTAAGAACTGCCCAAATCATTTCAGTCATCATGGTTCTTTTTGCTGGCTTGTATCTATATATCACACATAAAGTGATGAAAGTTAAACGTTATCACGAAGTATTAGAAGATAATGCTGATAATTATGTAATGCCTAAATGGGAAACCGCTGTTCGTAAATTAATAAGCAAATTAGTAGCAAAAGTAACGAAAAAGAACGTATAATAAAATTCGAGGTGATGAAAAATGTTTAATAATAAAAATGCTGATAATAGCAATAATAATTATGACGTAGTAATAATTGGTGCTGGACCTGGGGGAATGACAGCTGCTCTCTATACCCAACGTGCCAATTTGAAAACAGTAATGTTAGAAAAAGCTGCTCCTGGTGGTAAAATGATGACAACCTGGGAAGTAGAAAATTACACTGGATTAGGTAAAGTAACTGGGTTTGAAATTAGTGAAAAAATGTTTAATCACACACAAGAACTTGGTGTAGAGTATAAATATGGTGATGTAACCAAAATCGTTGATAACGGAACTCTTAAGGAAGTGCATACTGCAACAGGTGAGATTTATACAACTAAAGCAGTAATTATCGGTTCTGGAACAAATCCAAGAAGTACCAATGCACCTGGTGAATCAAAATTATCAGGACGTGGTGTAAGTTGGTGTGCAATTTGTGATGGAGCATTCTTTAAAGGAAAAGATATTATTGTTATTGGTGGAGGAAATAGTGCCATCGAAGAAGCAATCTATCTTACAAAAATTGTCAATAAAATTACTGTTGTCAATATTCTTCCTACGTTACAAGCAGATGCTAAAGCTATTGATGAGGCAAAAGCAACTGGAAAAATGGATTTCTTACTAGGATATGAAGTGTTATCATTTAACGGTGCTGAAAACCTTGAATCTGTTTCTGTTAAAAATGTTGAGACAAAAGAAGAGCAAGATATTCCTGTCGAAGGAGCATTTGTCTTCATTGGACAAGTTCCAGAAACATCATTTATCAATGATCTACCTATTACGAATAAATGGGGGTATATTGTAACCAACCCCGATATGTCAACAGCGATACCAGGAATCTATGGAATTGGTGATGTAATTCAAAAAGATTTACGACAAATTATTACTGCAGCAAGTGATGGTTCAATTGCTGCTGTAAGTGTTAGTAAATATATCGAATCGATCAAAAATAAATAATAAAAAGGGACGAATGTTCCTTTTTTTCATTGTTAGACAAAACCCCAATATAATGCTATAATAAAGTATGTTCGAATAATGAGAGTGATCCTATGAGTTTTGCCGCAGATGTGAAAAGTGAATTGCTAAATGTAAAAGCTGATAACTGCTGTAGACTTGCTGAGTTATCGGCCCTTTTAAGAGTTCATGGTAATGTGAACATTTCAAGCGATGGATTACGAATTGAATTTCAAACTCTAAACATTCAAATTGCTCGAAAAGTAATTTCTAGTGTGAAAGAGTTATATCATGTAGATGTTGAAATCATCAGTAAAAAACAAATGAAATTATCCAAACAAGATATCTATATTGTAATTGTTCGGAGTAAAGCCGAAACAATCATTAATGAACTGGGACTTATGATTTACAGTGATCATTTATTAGATGATCCAATCGTTATCAAAGAATGTTGTAAAA
Source organism: Candidatus Izemoplasma sp. (assembly GCA_041554935.1). Lineage (GTDB taxonomy): Bacteria > Bacillota_I > Bacilli_A > Izemoplasmatales > Izemoplasmataceae > Izemoplasma. Next base: position 1,230 of record JBFFLJ010000025.1, on the reverse strand, counting down.
AAGCATTTTTAAGAGGAGCATTCTTGGCTAGTGGGAGTATTAATTCCCCTCGTAGCAGCAGTTATCATTTAGAAATAAGTAGCAATGATGAAGCACAAAGTAACGCCATTAAAGAATTGTTAAACTATTTTTATCTAAATGCTAAGAGTGTAAAACGTAAAAAAGGTTATATTGCATATATCAAAGAATCTGAAAAGATTGCTGATTTTTTGCGATTATCAGGAGCTATCACTGCTTTGTTTGTTTATGAAGATGAGCGTATCAAACGGGATTTTGTTAACTCAATAACAAGAGTCATGAATATGGAAATAGCAAATCAAAATAAAACATTTGACGCAGCAAACAAACAACTACGAAGTATTAGTGTACTGGAAAACATGATGGATCTTTCAAAACTTCCAATCAGCATGCAAGAAGCAATCACACTAAGAAAAGAAAACCCAGAAGCGTCATTAGTAGAATTATCAGATATTAGTTTTGATTTATTCAATAAACAAATTAGTAAATCAGCGTTAAATCATCGCTTTCGAAATATAAATGATCTTGCAGATCAGATAATGGAGAATATAAATGAGTAAAGTAATCGGAATTGATATCGTCGAGTTTGAAGAAATTGAAGAGCGATTAAGTGATCGATTTATTAATCGAATTCTTTCGGTTCGTGAACAAGAACGATATTATAAAATGAAATCTACCGATGCAAGGATTGCTTATTTAGCTGGACGTTTTGCTGCAAAAGAAGCATATACAAAAGTGTATAAAAATTTTGATCATAGTTTAAATTTTGTTGATGTAGAAATCTTGAACGATGATTTTGGAGCACCGTACTTAGTTAGCAAATATCGTCCTGAAGACCAAGTGAATGTTAGTATTTCCCATTCAAGAAATTATGCTGTAGCGGTATGTATTAAGGACTAGGGGCAACGTTTGTTGTCTTTTATAATCGATAAAAACACAAAGTCAAATGACTTGATTTTATAAGTTATTTTATATAAAATAACTTGAGTTAGGAGTGATAATATGGCTAAGAAAATGCGTAAGAAAAATGAAGACAAATTTCTAAAAAATATAATTATTGGCTTTTGTGTAGCAACAGCGGTATTGATTCTAGCTGTTATTTTATATGGCGTTTTTTCAAATGAATTGAAGTATGATGATTTTGAACAAGTTGGTAATTATCAATTAATCACCACTATGGATGACGCGTCATACGCAGTATATTTGTATAGT
>JBFFLJ010000024.1:0-25518 GCA_041554935.1 Candidatus Izemoplasma sp. | reverse complement strand
GGACTCGTAGATCCTTGATATAATACGACATTACTTAAACTGTTTTCTTGATAGGATTTGACTCCTATATAAAAAGTATACATTAGATTAAACTTCATGTTAAAATCATAATGTATACTTATATCTTACGTGTTATAATAATGACGAGGTGGTGATACTGTGAATAAGACAAAACACAATATGGAAGAAGTAATTCAAAATAATCGAGAAAGTCTTCGACCTAATTGGACAATCTTAAAAGAGATTCTCCCAGATAATAAACAAGGCAAACCAAATCCCCAAATATTTAAACCATATGCGAATGGGACAATTATTGAACTGGAACAAAACGTTTCTTATTTAAGTGATAAAACATTACAACAATGTATTCAATCACGTAAAAGCATTCGTCAATATAGTGAAAAACCAATCACGATAGCAGAGTTATCGTACCTGTTTTTCCAATCTGCAAAAATACATGAATTTACTGATAATTGGAGTAAATGTGTCTTTCCTACTCCAGGTGCCACACATAGTTTAGAAGCATATGTTGTCGTGACCAATGTTGAGAACTTAGAAAATGGTCTATATAGATATCTTCCTGAACAAGGGAATTTAGAATATATAAAACCAATTGACTTAGAGGAGTTTAACCGTTCAATTCATCGTCAACTTCGTGGGAGTGGGGCAACGTTTTTATGGACTGCGATTCCATACCGAACAGAATATAAATATTTACATACCGCACACAAGATGATCGCCATGGAAGCAGGACATGCTTGTCAAAACTTATATTTAGCTTCTGAAGCATTAACACTTGGATGTTGTGCAATTGGTAGTTACCAACAATCAACCATTGATCAATTACTTGGGTTTGATGGTGAAGATGAATTTGTCATCTATTTGGCTACAGTAGGTCATAAACAATAGAGACAACAGATACATTGATAGAAAGAAGTGATACTCATGGCTAAAATTGTTCAATTAGATCAATCCTTAAGCAATCTTATTGCTGCAGGTGAAGTCGTTGTTAATATGGCAAGTGTTGTCAAGGAACTTGTTGAAAACAGTATTGATGCTGAAGCCTCAACGATTAAAATAGATTTATTAGAAACAGGATTAAATGAAATCAAAGTGACAGATGATGGTTTTGGAATGAGCGAAGAAGATATTAAACTGTCTGTGCTTCGTCATGCGACCAGTAAAATCAAAACATCACATGATCTGTACCATATTAGTACATTAGGATTTCGTGGCGAAGCAATTCCTTCAATTGCTTCTGTTTCACATATGGAAATCATTTCTTCAGAAGGTGAAACAGGATACCGTATTTTAATCAGAAATGGAACAATAATCGAAGAAGGCGAAACAGCTCCAGCAAAAGGGACAAGTATCGCTGTTAGATATCTCTTTTATAATACTCCTGCTCGTTTAAAACATTTAAAGGCAACCAATACTGAATTATCATTTATTGTTGAATATGTCAATAAAATGGCGCTTTCTCATCCGGAAATCTCATTTACGCTTACCAACAATAATCAACGATTATTCTTTAGCAGTGGATCGAATGAACACTTAAAAGTATTGTCGAACATTTATAGTTTAGATATCATTAAAAACATGGTCTATTTTGAAAATAAAAATCAATATTTTAGCATATCAGGTTATTTGGCAAAACCAATGTTTACACGCTCATCACGGAATCATATCACAGTCATTGCCAATAATCGTATGATCAAAAACAACCAAATCATCAATGCCGTTAATGAAGGGTATAAAACATATATTCCTATTGGGAAATACCCCATTGTCTTTCTCAAGATTGATCTTGATCCGTTATTAATTGATGTCAATGTTCATCCACAAAAACTCGAAGTTAAATTTACCGAAGAACGATTATTATTAAGTTTAATAAAAACAACAATCAATCAAACGCTTTTAACATTGAACCTCATCCCTGAGATCAAAGAGACGATGAATGAACCAACACATACACAAGATACACTTGATTTATCTACCAAAGAAGAAGTGAATCACATTATCAAAGAAGAACCTCGTACCTATCATGAACCACATATCCACCATGATCACCACCATCATACAGAAAGTCCAAAACAATCCAAAAAAGTTCCATCAATGGAATACATTGGCCAATATTTGGGAACCTATTTGCTTGCCCAAAATAAAGATGGACTGTATATCATCGACCAACACGCTGCTGCCGAACGCATCCGCTATGAACAATACTATAAACAATTTGGAGACGTTAATATTAATACCACAGAACTACTAGTTCCAATTACACTTGACTTAAGCAATAGTGAAGTGCTCGCTCTAAAAGATAAGTTTGATCAGTTTGTTCCACTTGGAATTTCCTTACAAGATAACGGTCATAATGGTGTTGATATCACAACCGTACCAAGTTATTTTCCACGTGATTTCGAACGTGTCTACACTGAAGAAATCGTCAAATATATCTTAGAAGATAAAGACGTCACAGTCGCCGTAATTCGCGACTCCTTAGCGAAAAACTTAAGCTGTAAACACAGTATCAAAGCCAATCATTTTATCAATCGTGATGAAATCGATACTTTATTATATGATCTTGAACATTGTCAAAACCCATACACATGCCCTCATGGACGTCCTGTCATCATTGTCTTTACCCAAACCGAAATCGAAAAACTGTTCAAACGGATTATGTAATGATTATTGTCATCGTTGGGCCGACAGGAATTGGAAAAACAAAACTATCCGTGCGACTTGCACAAGAGTTCAATACCGAAATCATCAGTGGGGACAGTGTTCAAATTTACAAAGGATTAGACATTGGTAGTGGCAAAGTAAAACCATGTGAACAAGAAGGAATTGTTCATCATTTACTTGATGTCTTAGAACCGACAGAAAATTATAGCGTTGCATTATTTCAAAAAACCGTCCGTCAAAAAATAGCGGAATTACAGTCTAAACAAAAAACGCCAATCATTGTTGGCGGAACAGGACTATATATCAAAAGTGTCTTATACGATTACAACTTTGAAGATGCATATCGCGATGAAGAATACTTATCTCAATTTGAGAATCTAAGTAATGATGAACTACATCAAATACTCCAAGAAAAAGATTCTTCTGCCAGTATAACGATTCATCCAAATAACCGTAAACGTGTCTTACAAGCAATCTCAAGAAGTCGTTATAACAAAGTATCCCAAAACAAAAACAAAGACATTCCTGTCTATGATTTTGTTTTGATTGGCTTAACACAAGAACGTTCACTTCTCTATAATCGTATCAACAAAAGAGTTGATCAAATGATCAATGAAGGCTTAGTGGAAGAAGTGAAACATTTGTATGATCAAAACATTCGTTCTTATAGCGTAAGCGCGATTGGATACAAAGAACTATATCAATATTTTGATGGTGAGATAACACTAGAAGAAGCAATTAATCTCATCAAACAACACTCTCGTAATCTTGCCAAAAAACAGTTTACATTCTTTAATAATCAATTTGATTGTCATTGGGTTACTGTCAACAATGAAGATTTTGAGCAAACAGTCCAAAAAGTATTACAAATTATTAATCAAAGATAGGTGACAACATGTTTTTAGAACTAATCAGAGCTTTTCTATTTATATTTATTGCTGAAATGGGTGACAAAACCCAAATTTTAGCAATGGCTTTTGCCACCAAGTATCCACTCAAAAAAGTGATACTTGGTATTTTTATTGGTTCATTTTTGAATCACGCACTTGCAGTATTACTTGGCGCAAATTTGAGTACAATTATTCCCTTAAATACATTAAGTATTATTGCAGGATTTAGTTTTATCGTCTTTGCATTATGGAGTTTAAAACTAGATGACGAAGAAACCGAAGTGAAACCACAAAAATACGGACCAACACTGACAGTAGCGATTGCCTTTTTTATTGGCGAACTTGGCGACAAAACCCAATTAACCGCAATTGCCTTAAGTACCGATGCTAATTACCCACTCTTTATTTTAATGGGGACCGTTACCGGGATGGTAGTGACAGGATTACTTGGGATTTTTGTTGGTGTCAAACTTGGGAACAAGATTGATGAGTTTTATATCAAAATCGGAGCAAGCATTGTTTTCTTTGTCTTTGGGATTTTAAAACTGTTAAGTTCATTACCATCAATATACTTGAATCCAGTATCAATAATTGTTTTCTTGGTTGTCGTATTGGGACTAGCATATTTCATTGTCAAACCAGTACTTGCATTGCGAAGACTTGGAACGAAAACACCTTATCAACAAACCGCACAAAGACTTCAAGATTATTACAAAAATATCAATATGCAAATTGAAGAAATTTGCCTTGGACTAGAACATTGTGGTTCTTGTTCTGGAGGAAATTGTTTGATTGGAGCAACCAAACTGATCATCGCTCAAGCAAAAGCAGGAAAACCAATTCACAATAAAGAGTTTCAAGATATGTATTTAGACAAAGACTTTGATCTTGTTAGAGTCCAAATTGCTTTACAATTGACACTGGAAGAATTGAACCACCATTGGGATGACAAAGGATATGACGGAGTTCATCAAATCCGTCAAAATATGGAACAAATATTATATGGCAAACCAATCAATCAACAAGATACATTTGCGCTTTATTTACAGCAAATACAAGAAGTTGATCCGCAACTATATCACAAAATAAAAGGAGAATAAATTCTCCTTTTTTTTATTAGATTACAAAATCACCGTTTTTAAAGATTTGGACAGTTGAACCATCATGTTTCAAACCAACAATATTCATGTCAGCACTACCAAACATAAAGTCAACATGTGCCATTGAGTTGTTAGATCCGGCATTGGATAATTCTTCCTTGCTCATTGTTGTACCACCAACAACATTCATTGGATACGCACGTCCAAGTGCCAAATGGCAACTTGCATTTTCATCAAATAATGTATTATAGAATAAGATGTTAGCGTTAGAAATTGGAGAATCATAACCAATTAAAGCAACTTCTCCTAAATATGCACTACCTTCATCTAATTCTATTAAATTTTTGAGAGAATCACGTTGTTTTTTAGCATCATATTCAACAACTTTACCATCTTTAAAGACAAAATAGAAGTCTTCTACTAAGTTTCCTTGGTAGTTTAAAGGTTTGGTTGCGACAACTTTACCATTTACACCATATTTACTAGGCATTGTGAAGTTTTCCTCGGTTGGAATGTTTGGATTAAAATAGACTCCTCCGGTTGAGTTTTCACCACCACCAGCCCAAACGTGGTTTTCAACCAATTCAACTGTTACATCAGTTCCTAAACTATTTGTAAAGTGAAGTGATTTGAAATTATGATCATTTAATACTTTGTTATGAGATAATAAACGTTCATTATGCTCAGCCCATTCTTTAATAACATCGTTATCTTCAGTAACACGCGACGCTTGTAAAATTGCGTCCCATAATTGTTCAACTGCTTTTTCTTCCTCTAGTTCTGGGAATACTTTTTTTGCCCATACTTTATTTGGAGCAGCAACAACACTCCATTGCGCATGATTTCCCATCATATGGTCTTGGTAGAACCCAAGAGCTTTCATTCTTGCAATTCCTGCTTTTTGCATTTTCTCAGGATCAACTCCGGCATTTAATCCAGGAATTGGCGATGTAACACTAATCACACAACCGTTATTTTCAATGAAATATTCAAGCTTCTTAATAAACCATTCGGGAATTTCCTCTAAGGTTGCTATACTCATAAAATCGTATCCAAGACGTGATACATAGTCATCGCCCCATTGAACATCTACTTGTTTTGCTCCTGCTTCATATGCAGCTTCAACAATCAATCTTGCGAAGTCTTTTGTTTCCGTCGAAGCATTGACCCAAACAAGTTGATCTTTTTGAACATTCGCCCCGACTGTCGCAGCTAATGTTGCGTATTTTTTTAATAATTCTAATTTTGGCATTTTTATCATTCCTTTCACAAAACGTATTATATCATGAAATCGTTATCACACCACAATAAACATTAATTTTATCAGAAATGGATGCAAAAAAAATAATACCTTCCAAAAGTAGTGTTATGGTATAATGTTTGTATATCAAAATAGATTGGAGAAACAACATGGAAAAAACATTTAAAGATAGATTTAGTGATATTGTAATTTTTATATTGCGTCCATTTCTCAATTTCTTAATGGGTCGAGAGTTGAAGGTTGTTGCTTCAGGCGATGTTATTAAAAATGATCGAGATCCATTTATATTAATTAGTAACCATTTTAATACATGGGATAGTTTTGTTGTGATGAAAAATATTAAAAAGAACATCCGCTTTGTCGCAACAGAAATTGCCTATTTAGATTTACCAAAGAAAATCGGAATGGGAATACTAGCAAGAACAATCCGTAAACGTGTTGGTAAAACTGATATGGCCGCAACTCGTAAAATCTTTGATTACCTAAAACAAGGATATGCGATTGGATTGTTTCCTGAAGGAGACAATACTTTTAGTGGAAAATCGTTAAACATCTATAAAAATACCGGTCGTTTATTGAAAACTGCCGCCGTTGATGTTGTTCTTGTCAAACAACGAGGAGGATATATTTCACAACCACGTTGGGCTGACTATTTTAGTAAAAAAGGCGAGGTTCATACGCATACTTCAACATTGATCACAAAAGAAGAACTAGAGAACTTAACACCGACACAAATCAATAAAATTGTAAAAGATGCATTGAGTAACAATGATTATGATTTCCAAAGAGAAATGATGATTCCATTGGAACGAAAGAACAGAGCAGAAGGAATCGAACGATTGGTTTACTACTGTAACAACTGTAACAGCGTTCTAACCGTCTTTGGGAAAGAACATGATATTATTTGTAGTAAGTGTGGAGATATTGGTCATATCAATGAATTTGAGTTTATTGAAGGTAATAAATTTGATAATCTCGTTGATTATAATAAATTTCAATATTCTAAAATTGAAGAAGTTATAAACAGTGAATTTATGTTTGTTGTCAATTTAAACATTGTTGATAATAAACGCTTAGTCAATAAATCACTTGGTACACATCGTCTTCATTACAAAGATAAAAAGTTAACTCTTTCTGGGAAAAAAAGTATTATAACCTTTGATATCTTAAAAATGAAATACCCAGTTAATACAATGCGTCACAGTTTTAGCTTTGATTATGATGGTATTACTTATAATTTCACTGATATTCGTCATCAGTTTGTCTTATACGAAATGTGTCGTTATATTAACGGAAGTTATAAAAAATAATGAGATTTGAAGCAAAAATAGATTGGTGGATAAAACTATTAATGTATGGTTCCGTTTTAGTTATGGTCCCAATGATTTTCTTTGTTCCATCAGACGAAATCTATATTTTAGGGTTTACTATTGTAATTATGGGAATTATTATTATTCCTTTGGTAAGATACGCGTATTATGAACTACAAGAAGATCAATTATATATTAAACTTGGCTATATTCACGCGAAAATCAAATATGTGAATATTAAACGCATTGAAGAATCACACTCAATGATGTCAGGCTACGCTTTAAGCATGGATAAAGTAAAGATTATAGAACATCATAAAAGTTACCTTACTGGAACAACGTATATCTCACCATTATTAAAAGAGGAATTCATATATGAATTACAAAGACGTTGTCCAAATTTAGAAACAAAAGAGGATTTATATTAATCCTCTTTTCTTTATATCCTCGAAAACGATACCATGTGAGCAACGGTCTATGTTATACTAAAGATGTAGTTAGATTTAAAAAGATGAATGTAATCAAAAAATGAATTACATTCTATCAGAAAAGAGCGTGGATTTATGTTATTAACGATTGCCCATCTTATTGTTGCTGTATTAGTATTGGTTATTTTATATTTTGCATATTTTAGAAACAATACATTAGGAAAATTATCAGCATTTGTTATTTTAGCAGCAATTGTGTTGGTACAAGTATTAAATGGTTTGGCTGGAATAATTGCCGACGTTGATTTTCTAAATTTTCTAGAAAATCTATTAAAAGGAATTTCTGGAATTGTGATTTTTGCAGAATTGGTTCTTCTTATTATTTTAGCATTCTTTGGTAAACACAAGTCAAAAGAAGATTTATTAAAATGGTCGATAGTTGGCTATGTTGTCTTAGTATTACTGATTGAATTCAATGTGCTAGGTTAGGAAATAAATTAAAAGTCGGTACTCACCGACTTTTTTTATTTGGGTTATAGATTAAGTTTGGCGATCAATAGTAATAATAATATTGTAGAGATGATTGTCAAAAGAGGAACACCAAATTTAAACTTATTTTTTTGTGTTTTGTGGTGAAAAAGATGCATTCCAAGAATTGAACCAAACCCACCCCCTATTAGAGTAATAAAGAGGAGCAATGATTCTTTGATACGCCATTGATTCTTTCTTGCTTTACGTTTATCTAAACCAAACAGTACAAGACTTATGATATTAATGACTATAAGATATCCGATCAAGTAATTCAAAAATGATTCCTCCATTCATCGATATCGTAATTATAACAAACGGATGACCTATTTACTAACATATTCTTAAAAGAGAATGAGATGAAATCATATTATTTTAGTATTTTTGGCATCTTTAGATTGACTGTGGTACTATTTTGTTTTTAGAAAATTTACTTTGTAGTTCAAAATATTGTTGCATTTTTCCAAGATAAGAGTATGATAAAGTTATATATATTACCAATATTCAAAGGGCAAGTATACAGAAATGTATACACGCAAAGTTTCATGACTAAGGATTAATTCTATGTTGGATGGACTACAATATTGAAGAATATTTACGTGCAGAATGAAGTAACATTACTTTGTAATAGCCAAATATGGAAAAAGTCCTTTAACGAGGACTTTTTTGTTTTCTTGGATATTATGTTACAAGGATAAGAAATGAGGTGCATGGATGAGAAAAATTCTAATAATCGGACTGGTGTTATTGTTGACAGGATGTCAACAAATTGATCAAGATGTTTTGAAAGAGGAATTAAAGAATGAATTATTAGAAGAATTACAATTTAATGTTGATGATTTAAATGAGCACTTAATTAGCGTTTCCGACACAATAAAAGCTTGTAGTGTTGGGATTGAAGTGACACTCTTTGAAACAGAAGAGACATTGGGGTCAGGAGTTGTATATCTTCATAATGCAAACGATTATTACATTCTTACAAATGAACATGTGATTCGCAATAACGAACTGATTGAAGTTTATGTTCCAAGCGTTGATCAATACCTTGAAGCAATTGTGATAAAAGAGGATGTAGAAATGGATTTAGCAATCATTAAAATTTCTGCTTTAGATGATATTGCTGTTTGCGAAGTACAAAATGTTCCATACAGTGTCGGGGAGATGGTTTTAACTGTTGGTTCACCAGTTAGTCTTGAATATGTCAATACTGTTACTTTAGGAATCATTTCCAAAGTAGAAGACAATATCATTCAGCATGATGCTGCTGTCAATCCTGGAAGTAGTGGTGGGCCATTATTCAATATGAATGGTGAATTAATTGGGTTAAATGTCTCAAGAATTAATACAACATATGCAGGAACTGTGAAAGTATCTGTCGAAGGAATCGCCTTTAGCATTTCTATCGAGGATATCATCGCATTTATCACAGAAGACAGTTAAGAAATAGGGGTGAGTACCACATTGTGGTATGAGGTATAGGGAACCGATTTCAAAAAATGAAAAGGAGAAAAAACAATGAAAAAAATAATGTTAATTGCATTACTTGCTACAGTAGTGTTTACTCTTGTAGGATGTAAACCAGAAGAAACTATTAATCCAAATAGAATAGCGTTAGAAGATGACTGTAGGGGAATGGGTGACTATATTGTTGTCAATGGACAATGTTTGGTTATTGGTGATCTAATCACCGACAATATTACAATTAGTGGTGATGAAACCAGAGTAGAGTATTCAAATCGTGTTGAAGTAATGACTGATTTTGTTGCTGATATTACTGGGTCAAAAGGGCTTGCGGTTGTTCCTCGCGATGTGTACGATGAAACTATTAATCTAGGAGGACAAACGACATATGACTTGATCAATCTTGCAACAGATCCTGATTCTGATGAACCAAGTGAAAATATCATTGTAAAATTAACGAATGAAGGATTCTTTGAAGAAGTTAGTTTTGCAGATAGTTTTGGAACTGAGGTAGAAGTACTCTCAAATCCACTTGCTTTAGAAGTGTTTGGGGATTATACCCTTGTCATTTTTGAAGTGGATGATGGTAATGATTATTCTGAACCTAATTTTCAAACAAAAATATACAGTTCATTACAAGCTGGGGGAATTTATTTGATTCATAATGAATCAGGTAAGTTATATGCGACTAAAAATGTTGAACTAACAGAAGAAACATATACTTATACAGAAGATCATTCCAGATCAGTACGATTGATGGTTACATTAAATGAACCTGTTTATGAAACTCAAAGTGTGATGCAAATGGATGAACTTAATATGCCAGTGGTAGATGAATATGGAAACCCTATCTATGTTGATACACAAGTTCAAGTGTTTGATGGTGAAGGAAATCCTGTTATCTTTACCGAAGGTCCAATTTTAACAGAAACCCAAGAAATTCCGCTTATGGACCATTATAAAGTTCAACAAGTAGATGATGAAGGGAATTTAGTATTTGATGAGTTTGGAGAACCTATTTATGATTATTTCGATGAACCTATCTTAGATGAATTTGGAAACCAAATTATTCAAATCCAAGAAGTTCCACTATTAGATGAGTTTGGTGAAATTCAATTCCAAGAAACATTTGAAGTTGAGTTATTCATTCAAGACATTCAAGAAATCACAGTAACTGAATATTCTGCGAATGTTACAGATAATCCATTAACAAAAGTAGCACAAAAATTTGTTGATAAAATAATGGCAGAATATTACAACTGGAATTACTATCGTGTTAGTAGTTTTATGATTTCCCAAAACGGATTTGCAGCAAATGACGAATATATTTTCTATACAGATTTGAAACCAAGTGAAAATGATTCTTCTGTAATGGAAACATATGTTATTAGATTATCATTTGACTTGGAAACAAACGATTTATTGATAGAAGACTATCTACCTGTTACTAAAGCAGGTTGGGATAACTGTGAAATCATTCTTGATCCAAGAAACAACAATGTTGTTTGTGATTCTTGGGATAGGAATATCAAAATATTTTCAGAAGAACTTGGAATTAGAGTTGTTGCAGATTCGGAAAATTTACAACCTGTAACTTTCCCGAATGGCGAACTATTCTTCTATGATTCAACGCAAACATATATCGAAGAACTAGGATATTATACAACAGTGTTGTACAACATTAACAATGATGGAACATTAGAAGAACATTTCATTGAATTAGGTGAAAAAGCGCAAGTTTGTACAGGCGCATGTAATAACTATATCAATTTTAGTTTTCTTGACTCCGAAGGAAGCACTTATTCCAATAATCATATCAATATTAACCTTATAACTGGTGATAACTTGATATCAGGTGCTGATTTGAATGTCATTGAAGTTGGTGAGTTTGATTCAACAAGACCTGTTTGTACAGATATTAACGGATGCTGGGGATCAACGCTAATCACTATTATTGATGCTGATGGAAACTTTGTTACATCATTTGAAAACTATTTTACTTACTATGATGACGATATTCGTCCTTATGAAGCTACTTATCAAATCGATGAAACAACAGTCTATGATTATCAACAACAATGGTCAGATCTTGTTCTAACCTGTGACAATGATTTAGGATGTATGAATTTAGTATACCTTACTGATAATTCTCTCAATCAAACCGGTTTATGGATGTATGGTAATACCCTCGTCCCTATCGGTGATGATTTAATCTATAGCATCACAATTCCTGAAACAAACACAGGAAACTATGATTACTCAAAAACTGTCGAAGGATATACTTGTGACATTGAAGCTTGTGATGAATCTGTGATGGTTCGAATTTATGATCTTGCAGATGAATTAATTTCAGAAAGTTCAAATTATATTCACTTTGAACAAGGTGATGTTGTTCCATTACACATTGATTACCATATCACAGATAATACAACAATTACTGAAAAAGATACTGTATGTACAACGTCAACTGGATGTTATGAGTATTATGCAACTACGGAAGGATATTATTATTACATTGATTATGCACAAGGCGATACAATGTATCAAACAATTGAGTTTGATACAACCGATAAAGAAGTGGTAACTCAAGAAACATTAACAAGTGAAATTTGTACTGATATCTACGGATGCTACATAGACGAAACAGAATACTTTATTGTTGATGATTTAGGTGTAACGATATATCATTTTTCACAAAACACAACTGCTGATTATGGATATCGTTTACCATATACAGTAACAATCAATGTCAATGATGTTAACATTCAATATAAAAAAGAAAACCTTGCTGAAAACGCTGTTTGTGAAAACACAACATGTCGTCAACAAGTCGAATTTGTCTTTGGATTAGAAACATGGAATTATGACACACTTGGTTGGGGAAATATGAGTTTTAATTTAGGTGATGATATCATTAGTCGTGTTCGTTTAATCAGCACAGAACCAGTATCGACAGGTAATGATATGATTTGTCAATATGATGATGGTTGTACAGTTTATACAGAAGATTTTGTTATTCAAGACGAACTTGGAAATGTCCTCGATGTTGCAACGAATGAATACTATGTTGTCACAGTTCCGGTCTTTTTCGAAAAAGGTGAAGCAATGCCTTCTGACAACATCGTTTCAGCAACATTTGAAATGACAAACATTCAATATTATAAAGAACGTATTCAAGTGTACGACTTCATTTATAACTTATCAAATGTTATTATTCTAGAAGATAATCTCTTCTTAATTGAACGTCAATCATGGTCACAAGGAGACGATAACTTTGTTTTAATCTACGACGAAGTTTCGGGAAGATATTCAGCGAAATATACTAACATTTCCGCTGTCACCGAAATCACTAGATTTGATGGAGGGTATGTTGCAATTGATGACGATGGAATCGCAATCTTAAGTTTCGTACTAAATGCAACAACATCGACAGATGATTTCTATAATTATGATATCGTAAACTTAACAGACGGTTTATTCTTAAATAATGTCAGTGATTTAATTATTGATTACGATGGATCAATCTATTTCATAGGTGTTGACAGTATGGTTCGAGATATTACAGGATCAATTAGTCATGATGGTGTTGTAACAGTAGATACTGAATTAGTTGAACATGAAATTATTCGCTTGAGTCCAATTAACTAAAAACAATCAAAGATTGAAAAAGCATGATTCATTGAATCATGCTTTTTAATTATGATATAATAGTCTTGAAAATGAATGATGAAAAGAGGAACTCTAATGAAAATTACCGTCTTACCAATCGTATCAAAACTTCATGATAATATTCGCATCAATAAAGACACAAAGAAACTTCTAGATGAAATTGAAACATTAGGAGATTTCCAGTTTCAATTATCCTCACTATCACATTTTTACGATCAACCAATCTCATTGATTCTTGTTCAAAGCGGAGGTTCAGAAGGTTACTTTTTAGAAATGGAACCTGATTTAAAAGAACCGTATTATCTTCTTACTTATGGTTCGAATAACTCTTTGGCTGCAAGTATGGAAATTTTGACATATTTGAAAAATAAAAACAAAAAAGCTGAAATCCTTCATGGATCAGCACAGTATATCGCAAACCGTTTATCGGAAATTTCCACAAAAAAAATTCCAAAACCAATTAACTTAGGAGTAGTAGGAAAACCAAGTGATTGGTTGATTGCTTCTAATGTCGATTATCAAGCATGTTTAAACCATTTCAACATCAATTTGATTGATATTGAAATAGATGAACTTGTTGATGAATACAATCACATGGATATCTCAATGTACGAGGAAGAAACAATCCTTACATTTGATCCTAGGGAAGTAGATAAATCAAAGAAACTTAGTAAAGCATTTGATGTGTTGACACAAAAGTATGATCTAGAAGGTCTTACGGTACGATGTTTTGATTTACTAGGTAACATTAAGACAACTGGTTGTTTGGGTCTGTCATTGTTAAATAAAAACCATAAAATTGGAACATGTGAGGGTGACATTCCCGCAATGCTTTCAATGTATCTTTTACAAAAAATAACAGGACAACCAGGATTCCAAGCAAATCCATCTCGTATTGACACTGACAAAAATGAAATCATCTTTGCTCATTGCACATTGCCAATTGATATGGCAGATAGCTATGAAGTAATGACCCACTTTGAATCAGGGATTGGGGTTGCCTTGCGTGGTAAAATGAAAAAAACAGATATAACAATCTTTAAACTAAATGCCAATCTAAAAGAGTACTATGTCGCAGAAGGGCAAATAATTGAAAACCTTGAAGAAGTAAACTTATGTAGAACCCAAATCGTTATCAAACTAGATGATGTCAAATACTTTTTGACATCACCTCATGGAAATCACCATATTATTGTGTATGGAAAATACCAAGATAAAATCAATCAATACATGATGAATCTATAGAAATTCCTTTAAACAATAAAATCAAATAATAAAAGCCATGAATCATCATTCATGGCTTTATTTTTTTGCTTTAAATCCTTCAAATACCGCATTGTCATATCGATTACGAATATAATCTAATGCTTTTTGTGATCGGGCAGTATAAGAAAGAATCAAGACACCTTTTGCTTTGAGACGATCCATTCTTTTGTTTGGTAAATCTTCAAAGCGATGATTAATGAAATCCGGTTCGATATAGGAAATAATCGGGAGATGTCTAATGATGGCATTTAGAAGTTCATTTTTTGTTGGGTGCGATTTCATAATATACCCTCTAATCATTGAAGGAGCATATTTTTTAAAATAGCGAAGGATCCCTGGTTGAAATGAATGAACAGCGAATGTATGAGTATCTTCTTTGGTGATGCGGATGAATTCTTGGACAAAGAATTTATCATTCTTTGATTTTTTGAGTTCAATTAACAATTTCACAGTTTCTGGAATCTCATGTAATACTTCACTTAGCAACATGATCTTTTCATCTGTTTCTTTTAATCGATACAATGACAATTCATCATACGTTAATGAATGAACCGTGTGATTTACACCACATAATCGCAAAAGGTTATTGTCATGTATACAAACGAGCTTCCGATCTTTTGTCATGTGGATATCTAACTCAATATCATAACCATGCTTAATTGCTTCTCGAAAGGCTTTCATTGAATTTTCAGGGATAACATTATCGTGTAAACCACGATGTGCAAACGTCCCGTTTTTGATCCATTCTAAGTGTTTCATTGTCTCACCTTGTTCTCTGTTTTTGAATAGACTAATTATAACATACTACAATTAAAATAAGTGTTTATTTTTTTGATGAGATAAGCAAGATAATCCCAGTAATCACAAGAGGAATATCAATAATAAGAATACCACCAATCATATCAGGTAGATTACCTTTAACGATGATAAAAATAAGCCAGGCTGTTGCAAATCCAAAACATAAATATGCTAAGATTCGCTCATTCTTCCAAAATAGTATAAGGATTCCTATTAAAATAAGTCCTGGTGATATCGAAATCATAAATCCGCCAATTTGTTCCCAAATTGTAGCTTCTATATCAAAGACATCAAATGCCATTAAGATAAAGAATCCTGCAACAATACACAATAGAATTTTTGCACCAAATTGTAACTTATGAATCATGTTAATTTGATACCTCCTTTCATAAAGATTATTTTTGATGATGAATATTTGATACTTAAGTATATCATGATTCAGTAGGATTTTCTAATCAAATCAAGATGTAATATGGTATGATATTCATAGATATCATCAAACAATCTTTCAAGGAAGTGAGTATTATGACAATAGAAGAAATAAAAAAGATAATCCATTCTCCACAGTTTTCAGGAGTAGTTTTGGTTAGTGATAATGATCAAGTCATTCTAGAAGATTGTAATGGTTATTCGGATCGCCAAAACGAAATAGAAATAAATATTAATACGAGATTTGGTATAGCTTCAGGTACTAAACTATTTACGGCACTTGGAATCATGAAATTAATTGAAGAAGGAAAACTATCATTAGAGGATAAAGCATTGTCATTTCTTCCTATGTTGTTTCCAACATATCATCAAGATATTACAATCAAACACCTCTTAACACATACTTCAGGTCTTCCTGATTATTTTGATGAAGATTTGTTAAAAGAAGGAGAGGCATTACATCTTGCTGTTCCTTATTGTGATTTAAAAAAACCAACAGATTATATCCCGATTTTACCTAAAACAAAAATGAAATTTCTCCCGGGAGAAGATTTCAATTATAATAATAGTGCTTTTGTTATCTTAGCAATGATTATTGAATTCATTACAGGAGACTACTATGAGTGGATCAAGACAAAAGTGTTGCAACCTGCAAACATGAAGTCTTCTGGATTCTTTTATATGAACCAATTACCGAAAAATACTGCGCTTGGATACATTGAGTTAGGAAACGGTGAATATCAAACTAACATCTATGATTTACCAATCATTGGTGGTGGTGATGGTGGAATGTACACCACAGTAGAAGATATGAATCATTTTTGGGATGCATTTATGAACGGTAAAATTGTAAATAATAACATACTTAAACAAATGATCACTCCTCATTCACATGGTGAAAATCTCCTTTATGGATTAGGCGTTTGGTTAAAGAAAAAAGGAGATATCTATCTTCCGCTTATTATTGGACAAGATCCCGGAGTATCATTTGAATCAGGATATCACCCAGTCACGAAAAGAAAATACACTGTGATTTCTAACACAGAAACTGGCGCTTGGAAAATCAATGGACTACTATTAGATTTATAAGAAATATCATTTGTATTTTTTTATAAAAAGAGAAATAATTGAATTCTGCATGAACAAGATAATAGTTCATTTAGGATAAATAACGACGAACCGTATCACAAATAATTATATCAGGCGAGGGGGTGCTTAATGATGAAAAGAGTTGCAATAATTGGGTTAGGGACCATTGCAAATAAATATCTCCCTGTAATTCAGGCACAAGGCAATTTGGATATTGTGGCATATTGTGACATCAAGGATACTGTTTTGAAGCAATCTCTGTTAAGTGAAAATCTATACCTAAATTATATGAATATTCCTTTAGACAATTTGGATTATGTTTTTGTGTTAACGTCACCCATTACTCATTTTACTATAGCAAAATACTTTTTAGATAATAATATCTCAGTATTTGTTGAAAAACCTGGGACTACAACAATTGAGGAATTACAATCTCTTATCAAAATAGCACAGAAAAACAATAAGATATTTGATGTTATCTTACACTGGAAATATGGTAAAGAATTGAATTACGCAAGACAGTATTTCACAAAAGACATCAAGATAATTCAGGTTCAAGTCTTTGATCCTTATTATGATGGAACTATTCACTCGGATAAAGTGTCTCTAGGTGGTGCCTGGATGGACAGTGGAATCAATGTATTGAGTATGCTCTCTCTCTTTTATAATTTAGAGAACATGAACTTCATTCAGGTTACTGCAAAAGTTGAAAGTAGTACAGCATTAGATTATGAGACTCATGTTGATTTAAAGCATGACAACACTCAAATAATGATTGATTTAATATGGAATCCATATAAGAATTATAAATCTACTGAATTAACATATATAGATGGAACTAAAGTGATTATTGACCATACAAATCAATCCATTTTGAAAAACAAATATATTATAGAGAACTCTATAAACAAAGATAGACTAACCACTCATTATTCAAATTTTTTCAGCGCTCTAGAAGATTACAAAGTAGATTATTGTATTCTAATTCGGTTACATAGATTGGTTTTTCAAATAAAAAAAGAAATTAGTTCGCACTAATTTCTTTTTAATGCTTTTGATAGATTGTTGTAGGTTGTTTCATAGTCTAGCCAATCAATATTTTGTGTTTCCTCTAATTTTACATCCATCAAGATTTCAATGATAATTCCAAATGATTTATAGACTGTTAGTTTTCCCCACATATGTTTTATGTCATTGACACATTCCTCTACGGAGGGATCTGATTGACCTTTTGTATAGAATAAAACAATGAATTTAGCGATTAGACCAAAGAGAATTCCCGAACGATATCCGGTTTGTTCTTGGATTTCAATCGCTTTTTGGTAGCATTGTGTTGCCTTTTTGTATTCCTTCAGCATAGAGTGTGCAATGCTTTTAGCAGCATATGCTTTCCCAACCTCCATATTAGAGTTAATTAACTTATTCTTGTATATGGCATCTTCGGCATAAGTGATGGCTGCTTCTGGATTAAAGAATTGTAGATTTTCTGCAACACTTGTAGTTGTGTTTGCAATGATGCGATAATCTGTTTTATCTTTGGAATCCAGTATTTTCATGTAAGCCTTATTGGCCTTTTCAGTTAGGTAATTCAATCGATATATATGAGCTCTTGTTCGAATTACTTCGTATTTGCTTGCATTCGATAATTGATCGTCGATATTAATTCCAAATAATACTTCTTTAGATTGTTTGAACTTCCCATACAAGAACAATAGGTCCCCATATTTGTAAAGTGCATTAATCAGTGTTCGATTGTCATGTTCTAGAGTATCAGACATCCGATGATCATCAATGATTTCTTGATAACCTTCAAGTGCTTCTTTGTAGTGCCCTGTTAAGTGTATGAAGAAAACATCCAATAATCGTAGGGATTCTTTCATGTTTCCGTATATGTCAAAATCAAACCCATTTTCTTTTAAGGAGTCCATTATTTGTTTTCCTTCTTGAACATGGCCCGTTCTCCTAGTTTTTAACAATCGATAGTAAGTATATATCGCATCATGTTCTGGACTTCTTTTTGAGAAAGACATTTCAAACATATCGTCAAATGGTTCAAAATATGTTCTATCTCCAATTTCATTAATGATTCGAAGCCAATTCTCTATATGATTTGTTTGAATTTGTTTATATTCAGCGAAGAACTCAATCAACTGATGTAGATAAAATTCATAAGAATAATTTGATGCATCAATTTCATTTACAACATAATTCATCAGAAGTTCAACTGATATACTTGATGGAATTGCTTGATCACTTTCACGGATATGGTCACGCAGTGTGAAATCAACTTTTAGAAACAAATCTTCATCTATGAATAGTGTACAATCCAGTAACTCTTTCAAGTTTATGTCTGATATTTGCACGTTTTTTTCATGCCGGATATATCGAATGAATGTCTCATCAATTCGATTGAATGCTGAGAGATATAACACCATTTCTTTTTCGGCATCACTTAGATAACTTAAGTATCTTGTTATGAGACCTTTAAGTCTCGGTGCTTTAAATTCACAATCATCTGTAAAATCTGTCTGATTATAAATATAATGATTCACAAATAAATCCAAATACAAAGGGACTCCCTTAGAGGACTCAATGATAGTATTTATTATATTCTCATTATTGATTGGAACAGTTACTAAATAGGATCTAATGTCCTTTTTAGTGAGATTGGAAAGGTGAATACTTTCTATTTCTTGGAGTGTGATATCATACGATTCAAAATTGGTAATCTTGTCTCTTGATGCAATAACAAATAATATTCGATTGGTCTGTTTGTAAATATCGTACAACCAACTTTCAGCATTTACACTGATGGATTTTTCTTTGACTTTACGAAGATAACTATCATAATCATCAAGTAAGAAAACAAGTGGTTTATTAATTTGGTTTAATGTCTCAGAGAAAATACGGGGTAAGTTCATGAACAAATCCATTGTAGTCATTTGTTCATATTCTTGGAATACCTCTTCATATTTCCTGTAGTTATTCAATTTAATTAACTTCTTTCCATTCTTAAAAAGTTTCTTAAGGCTGGAATAATAAGGGACAAATGTTTCAAGAGCATTGTCTCCAAGTTCTTTGTAAACATCTACAAATTGAGATTTTATTGTTGTTAATTCATCTATGATTTTACTTGTTGGCATATGTATCTTAGAATAATATTGGGTTAAAGCATAGTCGAATTTTACAAAATCAAATTGTTTTAGTTGTTTTCGTAGGTTCACTAGTACTTTAACCGGATAATTGATTTCGTATGAATCTAAGCTTACCATGGCTTTTTCAACAATCTCATAATCTTCTAACAAGTTTCGGAATTCGTTCATGAAGCGAGTTTTTCCAATCCCACCAATCCCATAGAAATTTACCATCTTCTTAAACGACTCATTGTTAATTAAAATCTCTGTTTCATCCTTGATTTTTAACATTGGTTCTATTCTGTCTGTAAAGATTTTTATCGCTTTCATAATTGAATTCTCACTTTCTTCTCAATGACTGTTACTATAATTATAAATTAGTAGTTATGATTTTTCAAATAAACTTGATATTAATTGGATCATCATTAGCTAGAGAAATAAAAGCCTTATTTAGGATAAATATAAAGTATATATCATTTTTGAACTGGCCACCGATACAACGAGACGTATCACAAATAGTTGCACTTAATATATAAATATAATAACAAAGCCCTCGGGCTTTTTATTTTGGCTTCCATAAGACAAAAAATACATAAATAGAACATTAACTTTTATTGTTTTAAAATGATTTTTGCAATTATAAAAACAAGAGTATTATAATAATATTTCACAAAGTGGTATAATGTAGATAAGATAGAGGATTTTCTATTTCATAATAAGTTTTATAACCCTAAGGTCAATAATATGATTGATTATACAAAAAATAAACAATATTGAAATTGAGAGGAGATTTTGAAATGAATGAAATTAACTTAAATATAGGTGAGCTAGATTTCGAGAAATTAGCTGAATTGGATGCTTATATTTTAACATTGAAAGATCCTGTGGAAAGCTTGATAAATGTTTTGCATAGAGCACAACACATCTTTGGGTATATTCCTGTAAACTTGCAACTATATATTTCTAGAAAATTACAAACAAATGCTGCAAAAGTAAATGGTGTTGTAAGCTTCTATTCTTATTTTACCGCAGAAAAAACTGGGGAGTATGTTGTAAGTGTCTGTATGGGCACTGCTTGTTATGTTAAAGGTGCAGATAAGGTATTAGATCAAGTACTTAAAGTGCTAAATGTAAAAAAACATGAAATAACAAAAGATGGGTTATTTAGTGTAAAAGATGTTAGATGTATTGGAGCATGTGGATTAGCACCAGTTGTTTCAATTGGTGAAAAAATAATTGGACACGTTACACCGGAAAGTGTAGACAAAATGTTCAAAGATTTTAGAGGTGAGCTTGATGGCAATTAAATCATTAGATGAATTACGCAAACTAAGAAGTAGTTTGCAAGGAACAATTGATTTACGTGAAAAAGGCGAAAGTGATCAAGGCATTATTGAAATCTTAATTGGTATGGCAACATGTGGTATTGCTGCTGGAGCAAGAGACACTTTTAATGAATTCTTAGTTGTATTAGAAGAAAAGAATCTAAAAAATGTTAGATTAGTAAGTGTTGGCTGTTTAGGAATGTGTTCAATGGAACCAACAATTCAAATTAGTGTTCCCGGAAGAGAACCTATTCTATATGGAAAAATCACTAAAGATAAAGTTCTTGAAGTTATTGATAAAGTAATTATTAACAAAGGGTATCTTGATGAGAATCTCTTAATAACTTCATTTGATAAGGCTGGTGTTTAATTATGATTAATCGGTTAAATTTATTAGTATGTGGTGGGACTGGTTGTATTGCTTCAGAAAGTAATACAATGATAGTTAAACTAAATGATCGAATTAAAGAACTTGGAATGGAAGATGAAGTGAATGTTATTAAAACTGGTTGTTTTGGATTCTGTGGACAAGGTCCAATAATTAAGGTTCAACCGGATAATGTGTTTTATGTAAAAGTAAAATTAAGTGATATTGATGAAATAATTGATGAACATGTTGTAAAAGGAAGAGTTGTTGAGAGATTATTATTCGAAGACCCTAAAGCAAAAAATAAAGTTAAAGAACATAAAAACATGGATTTCTATAAAAAACAATATCGTATCGCATTGCGTAATTGTGGTTTTATTAATCCTGAAGATATCAGTGAGTATATCGCTGTTAGTGGCTATGAAGCTTTAGCAATAACTCTTCAAGACAGTAGTCCTGAAGAAGTTATTGAAATCATAAAAAAATCAAAACTACGTGGACGTGGTGGTGGGGGATTCCCAACAGGTCTTAAATGGTCTTTTACAGCAAGTGAAGTAAGTGATGAAAAGTATATAATTTGTAATGCAGATGAAGGAGATCCAGGTGCATTTATGGATCGTAGTATTCTAGAAGGAGATCCTCATTCAGTTTTAGAGGCAATGGTTATTGGCGGATATGCAACTGGTGCAAATAATGGGTTAGTCTATATTAGAGCAGAATATCCTCTTGCAATTCATCGTTTAGAAATAGCAATTAATCAAGCAAGAGAATACGGATTTTTAGGTAAAGATATTTTTGGAAGTGGTTTTGATTTTGATATAGAAATCAGACTAGGTGCTGGTGCATTTGTATGTGGTGAAGAAACAGCATTGATA
Source organism: Candidatus Izemoplasma sp. (assembly GCA_041554935.1). Classification (GTDB taxonomy): domain Bacteria; phylum Bacillota_I; class Bacilli_A; order Izemoplasmatales; family Izemoplasmataceae; genus Izemoplasma. The sequence continues at coordinate 2,903 of JBFFLJ010000024.1, read as the reverse complement.
AACTCAATGGAAGGTTTACGCGGTGAGCCAAATAAAAAGCCTCCATTTCCAAGTGTTTCTGGATTTAGAGGAAAACCTACAAGTGTTAATAATGTTGAAACATTCGCAAATATCCCTTCCATTATATTGAAAGGTGCTGATTGGTTCTCTTCTATTGGAACAGAGAATTCAAAAGGAACAAAAGTATTTGCCTTAGCTGGAAAAATCAATAATATTGGTCTAGTTGAAGTTCCTATGGGAACTACGCTAAGAGAGATTATTTTTGATATCGGTGGAGGTATCATCAACAATAAAGAGTTTAAAGCAGTTCAAACAGGCGGGCCAAGTGGTGGAGTTATTACAAAAGATCATTTAGATACACCAATAGATTATGAATCATTAAAAGATATTGGAAGTATGATGGGTAGCGGAGGAATGATTGTACTGGATGAAGATGATGATATGGTTGAGTTATCTAAGTTCTACTTAGATTTTACTCAAGATGAATCATGTGGTAAATGCACACCTTGTCGTATAGGTACAAAACGTATGTTTGAAATATTAGATAGATTGACAAAGATGGAAGGTCATCCAGAGGATTTGGACATTTTAGAAGATTTAGCAATAAATATTAAGAATTCCTCATTATGTGGACTTGGACAAACTGCGCCAAATCCTGTTTTAAGTACTATGAAATACTTTAGAGCAGAATATGACGCATACGCTTATCGAAGTAAAAAAGTATCTTACTCTATTATCAATGACTTATGTATTGGGTGTACAAAATGTGCTAGAGTTTGCCCAATCAGTTGTATTACTGGTAAAGTGAAAGAAATTCACGTTATTGATGAAGAAGCATGTATTGCATGTGGAGCTTGCTACACAGTTTGCCCAAAAGATGCAATACTAAAACCTTAGGAGAAGATTGATATGGTAAATATAAAAATAAATGGACAAAGATTACAAGTCCCTGAAAATACAACTGTATTACAAGCTGCTGAAAGAGTAGGAGTTCATATTCCAACTTTATGCCATCTAGAACTTAAAGATTTTGGTGTTGTAAGTAAAGCAGCAAGTTGCCGTGTTTGTGTTGTTGAAGTAAAAGGAAGACAAGCATTAGCACCTTCATGTGCCGAAATGGTATTTGAAGGAATGGAAGTTGTTACTGACAGTGTAAAAGCATTAAATGCAAGACGTAGTAATATGGAGCTATTATTATCAAACCACCCTTTTGATTGCTTAACTTGTGCGAAAAACTTAGATTGTGAATTACAATCATTAGCTTCGGAATTAAATATTAGAGAAATAAGTGCTAAAGGTGAAAAAATGGACTATCCAATAGACAATTCATCTCAGGCAATTACGGTAGATCCAAATAAATGTGTTATGTGTCGACGTTGTGAAACAATGTGTAATGAAGTTCAAACTGTTGGAGTTTTAAGCGCAATAAACAGAGGGTTTAAAGCCTCTGTATCCCCTGCCTTTAATTTGCCTCTCGCAGAGACATCTTGTACATATTGTGGACAATGTGTCGCAGTGTGCCCAACAGCTGCTTTAACTGAAAGAAATGACATTCCTAAAGTATGGAGAGCATTAGCAAATCCGAATAGACATGTTGTTGTACAAGTAGCTCCAGCTGTAAGAGTTGCAATTGGTGAAATGTTTGGGTTAGAACCGGGAACAATTTCAACAGGTAAAGTAGTAACGGCATTAAAACGATTAGGTTTTGACAAAGTTTTTGATACAAACTTTGGTGCAGATTTAACAATTATGGAAGAAGCTCGAGAATTAGCTCATCGTATACAACATGGAGGTAGACTACCAATGCTAACATCTTGTTGTCCAGCATGGGTTAAGTTCTTTGAACATCAATTTCCTGATTTACTAGATATTCCTTCAACATGTAAATCACCTCAAACAATGTTAGGTGCAATAGCAAAATCTTATTATCTAGAACAGTTAGACATATTACCAAGAAGATTGAAAGTTGTATCGATAATGCCTTGTGTTGCTAAAAAAGCAGAATCAGCTAGAAGTGAATTATCAAAAGAAGAATTACTAAATGTTGATTATGTTTTATCAACAAGAGAATTCGGACATATGATTAAAGAAGCTGGGATTGATTTTAATGCTTTAAAAGATACTGAATTTGACTCGATCATGGGAGAATCAACAGGTGCAGGAGCAATATTTGGTTCTACAGGTGGAGTAATTGAAGCAGCTACGCGTACAGCCTATGAATTAATCACTGGTGAAACTTTAGAAAATATTGATTTTTATCAATTAAGAGGTTTAGAAGGAATTAGAGAAGCAACCGTTAAAATAGGTGATTTAGACCTTAAAATTGGTATTGCTCATGGGTTAGGAAACGCAAGAACTTTACTTGAATCTATTCAAAAAGGAGAAGCAAATTATCACGCTATAGAAATTATGGCATGTCCAGGAGGATGTATTGGTGGAGGAGGGCAACCTTATCACCATGGAGATCAAGAAGTATTAAAAAAACGACAAAAAGCAATCTATGAAATAGATAGAAATTCTCCTCGAAGAAAATCCCATGAAAATGAAATGGTCTTAGAACTGTATGAAAAATACTTGGGAGATCCTTACGGTGAGAAAGCTCACGATTTACTTCATACTTGTTATGTACCAGGAGAAAAAATATAAAAAAAATTAAAGAAGATTCAATGGAATCTTCTTTTGTTTTATCTTTTTGGATCTCAATTTAATATAAATAGTCTAAAAGAAAAAAAATTAAAAACCACAGCATACGTTGCAACTAATGATATATATGCTTTTGATAACATGGAGGGGCTAAAATTTATACTTCTAGCCCTATAATAAACAACATAATATAATCTGTCAGTATCACTTAAAAACAAGCTGCTTGCTTGTTTTTAAGTGATATATGGTAAAATATAAAT
>JBFFLJ010000023.1:0-25666 GCA_041554935.1 Candidatus Izemoplasma sp. | reverse complement strand
GACATTGAAGATTTATCAATTGAAGGTTTCTTTCAATACCTGGTGGGATATCATGGATGAGTTATCTTTACACATTCTAGATATCGCTCAAAACTCGATTGTAGCCAATTCAACACTTGTTGAAATTATTATTACTGAAAACACATTTGATAACTTATACACAATTATTATCAAAGATGACGGTAATGGTATGACAAAAGATATTGTTGAAATTGTGAGTGATCCTTTTTACACAACAAGACGTACAAGAAAAGTAGGAATGGGCTTGTCGCTATTTAAAATGGCAGCTGAACTTACAGGTGGTTCGTTTCAGATAGATTCATTAGTCAATGTTGGAACGTCTGTTAGAGCGCAATTTACCAATGATCATATTGATAGAGCACCACTTGGTAATATTGTAGATACATTATGTATTTTAGTTTTAAATGAACAAAATATTGATATTTATTATGAACACAATTATAACGACCAACAATTCATTTTCGATACTAGGACAGTAAAAGAGATTTTAGATGGTGTTTCTTTTTCTGATAACAGCGTATTAGAATGGATCAAGCAATATATAAAAGAAGGCATCAATACGATGTATAAGGAGGAAAACAAATGAAATCATTAGACGATTTGAAAAAGATTCGTGAAGCCGCTTTGAAAAAAGTAACAATGAGAGGCAAAAATGATGGGATTCGCGTTCTTGTTGGTATGGCGACATGTGGAATTAGTGCCGGAGCACGTCCTATTATGAACAAATTTGTTGAAGAAGTAGCAAATCAAGAATTAGAGCATGTTACTGTAACGCCTGTTGGATGTATTGGGGAATGTACCATTGAACCAATCGTAGAAATTATCCAAGGGGATGAAAGAACAACGTATTGTAAAGTAGATAGTGAAGCAGTAGATCGTATTATTAAAGAACATATTATCGGTGGAAATCCAGTGCAGGATTATGTAATTGGAAAATATAGATTGTAGAGGTGTATGATGATAGAGAGAGCGCATGTCCTAATCTGTAGTGGTTCAAACTGTATTTCACGTGGAGCAAAATCTTTGCGTGATGAGTTCGAAACTCACTTAACAGCATTAGGAATAAGAGAAGAAATTAAATTAGTAAATACTGGGTGTGTTGGGCTATGCGAACAAGGACCTTTTGTCATTGTCTACCCAGAAGGTGTCTTCTATGCACAAGTTAAAAACAAAGACATCGAAACAATTTGTAAAGAACATTTATACAAAGGAAGAATAGTTGAAAAATTAGTCTTCGATGAAGCATTGACACAAGACAAACAAGTTAAGTCATTTGAAGAAATTAAATTTTATTCAAAACAAACTAGAATCGCATTACGTAACTGTGGTTTGATTAACCCTGATGATATTGAAGAATATATCGCAAGAGATGGTTATCGTGGTTTAGGTAGAACTCTTTTAGAAATGACACAAATGGAAGTTATCGATGAAATGATTTCTTCTGGTTTACGTGGACGAGGTGGCGGAGGATTCCCTACTGGTGTAAAATGGCGTTTTGCGTATAACAATGAAAATGATCAAAAATATATCATTTGTAATGCCGATGAGGGTGACCCAGGAGCATTTATGGATCGTGCTTTATTAGAAGGAGATCCTCATAGTGTCTTAGAAGGATTAATGATTGGTGGATATGCAATCGGAGCTAATAAAGGTTATATTTATGTTCGTATTGAATATCCAACTGCAATTGAAAAATTACATACTGCTATTGCTCAAGCAAAAGAATATGGTTTGCTTGGTGAAAATATCTTTGGTAGTGGATTTGATTTTGACATTGAAATCCGTTTAGGTGCTGGAGCATTTGTTTGTGGTGAAGAAACAGCATTGATTGCTTCTATCGAAGGTGGAAGAGGGATGTCAAGAAACAAACCTCCATTCCCAGCAGCAAAAGGATTATGGGGTAAACCTACCATCATTAACAATGTTGAAACATTAGCTAATATTCCTGCAATCATGTGTAATGGTGCAGATTGGTTTAGTAGAATTGGAACTGAAAAATCAAAAGGAACAAAAGTATTTAGTTTAGGTGGAAACATCAAAAATGCTGGTTTAGTAGAAGTTCCTATGGGTACAACGTTACGCACAGTTATTTATGAAATTGGTGGCGGAATCCCTAAAAACAAATCATTAAAAGCAGTTCAAACTGGTGGGCCTTCTGGAGGAGCAATTCCTGAAAGTATGTTGGATTTACCAATTGAATATGAAACATTAATCGCCGCAGGAAGTATGATGGGTTCTGGTGGAATGGTTGTTATTGACGAAGATAACTGTATGGTTGATATTTGTCGTTTCTACTTAGAATTCACTGTTGAAGAATCTTGTGGAAAATGTACACCTTGTCGTGAAGGAACCAAAAAAATGCTTGAAATGTTAAATATCATTTCATCTGGAAATGGTACCTTAGAAGACTTAGATAAATTAGAACATTTAGCTCATATGGTTAAAAGCTCTTCATTATGTGGCCTTGGACAAGCAGCTCCAAATCCAGTATTATCAATGTTAGATAAATTTAGAGATGAATTTGTTGCACATGTTGTTGATAAAAAATGTCCAGGTGGTGTTTGTAAACCACTCATTGAATTACAAATTACTGAAGACTGTATCGGATGTACAAAATGTGCTAAAGAATGTCCAGTAGACGCTATAAGCGGTTCAATCAAACAATTACATTCGATTGATGTATCAACTTGTATTAAATGCGGTATTTGTAAAAATATCTGCCCTGTTGATGCCATCATCAGTGTCTAGGAGGAAAGAAGATGAAAGATATTACTTTAACAATTAATGGTCGCAAAGTCACTGTACCTGAAGATTATACAGTAATGAAAGCGGCTGAAGGACTTGGTATTTCTGTTCCTCGTTTATGTTTCTTAAAAGGAATCAACGAAACATCAAGTTGTCGTTTATGTGTTGTTGATATCAAAGGTGTAAAAGGATTAAAAAATTCTTGTACTTTGAATGTTGAAGAAGGTATGGAAATAGAAACAGATACTGATGAAATCAGAGACTCTGTTGTTCAAAACTTACAATTACTAGCTTCAAACCATGTGTTTGAATGCTGGGCATGTGAACGTGAACACAACTGTGAATTATTAGATTTAATGAGACGCTATAGTGTTGAAAACATTTATGGTGAATCAAGAGACTTCGTGAAGAAAAATCGTTGGATCAACGATAGTAGTGCTTCAATTGTCTTAGATAGTGGAAAATGTATTTTATGTGGTAGATGTATTTCTGCATGTGAAATGCAATCAGGATTAAATATTTTAGATTTCAACGAACGTGGTAATGAAACTTACGTTGGTCCTGCATTATTCCATAACATGGAAGACAGTGGATGTATCTACTGTGGTAAATGTATCCAAGCTTGTCCAGTTGGAGCAATCACTGAAAAATCAGAATTAGACGAAGTAATTGCAGCATTACGTGACCCTTCGAAAAAAGTTATCGTTTCTGCCGCTCCAAGTATCCGTGTAGCATTAGGAGAAGAATTTGGTGGTAAAATTGGTGGTAACGTTGAAGGTAAAATGTACAAATCATTTGAAGTTCTTGGATTTGATGAAATCATGGACACTAACTTCACAGCTGATTTAACTATTTTAGAAGAAGGTACAGAATTCATCAAACGTGTTACAGAAGGTGGGAAATTACCATTATTTACTTCTTGTTCACCAGGATGGATTAACTATATCGAACAATATGAACCACAATTCTTAGATCATTTATCTACTGCGAAATCTCCACAACAAATGGCTGGAGCAGTAAGTAAAAACTATTATGCAGAAAAACTAGGATACAAAAAAGAAGATGTTGTATTTGTATCTATTATGCCTTGTATCGCTAAGAAACATGAAGCAGATCGTCCTGAGATGGAAGTTGACGGTGTTCGTGATGTTGATTATGTATTAACAACTCGTGAATACGCACGTTTATTACGTCGTAAAGGTATTGATTTTATGAGCTTAGAAGATGGACATCCTCATGGAAAATTAGTTCAATATTCAGGAGCAGCTCCAATCTTTGGTACAACTGGTGGAGTTATGGAAGCAGCACTTCGTACTGTTTCTGAAATCCTTGAAGAAAAAGAAACACCAATTAACTTTAAAGAAGTTCGTGGATTAGAAGGCGTTAAAGAAGCAACTTATAATGTAGCAGGAATTGATGTTAACGTTGCAGTAGTTCATGGTGGTGTTAGCATTAAAGAATTCTTTAAACTTTTAAAAACTTCTGAAAAACAATATCATTTCGTAGAGTTTATGGCTTGTACAGGTGGTTGTATCAATGGTGGTGGACAACCAATCCATCCAGCAATCGTTCAAGACAATATCGATATCCGTGCAGAACGCGCAAGAACATTATATGAAATCGATGCAGCTTGTGAAAAACGTAAATCTCACTTTAATGATGATGTAATGGCATTGTATAAAGAGTGGCTTGATAAACCAGGTTCTCACATTGCACATAAAGTATTACATACTCATTATAATAAACGCGAATTTTATAAAAATTAAAGCACTCATTTGAGTGCTTTTTTTGTTATACTATTGATAGGAGATGATACTATGATATGTAACACATGTGGACACCCAATGGTAAAAGGCTATATCCCCGCAATGAAGACAAAATTATATTGGGCGCCAGAAGAAATACGACCAGCAATCTTTACAGGCTTTATCCCACAGGGAGGCATTCAACTAACAAAATTGCCAATGTGGACCGTGCAAAAAGCCCTTTCTTTCTACTGCCGAGAATGTAATATCATCGTAACACCAATTCCAAAAAAAGAAGAGTTATAACGATATAAAAAGCACTCGAAATTTTGAGTGCTTTTTTGGTAATAAAAAAGCCACATAGTGGCTATATTTATTATTTTTTTTCTGATCTATTGTAACGTTTATTAAATCGTTCAACTTGTCCAGCAGCTTGTCCGAATTTTTGTTCACCTGTATAGAATGGGTGACAATTAGAACATGTATCAACACGAATTTCTTCTTTGATACTTCCACCTTCAAATTCATTACCACAAGTTGTACAAGTAACAGTAACTTTTTTGTATTCTGGATGTATTCCTTTTTTCATTGTTATTACTCCTTCCGCCATGACACCGTATGCCATAGAAAGTTTTATTTAGCGAATAAATTATATCAAATCTTAAATACTTATTCAAGTAAAAGTTCGAAATTTTTACATTATGCACTTTCCTTAATATTTGATAGAGAATATCACATTTATTTGTTATAATAATCTTGACAAATAAGAAGGTGAAAATATGCGTAACATAAATGTAGCACAAATTACAGAGAAAGTAAAGACATCTGTCATTACAATCAACTACGAACTCGATCAATCACTCGTTTCGTTGATTCGCAAAGCTCGCGAAAGTGAAACAAAAGACTTATCAAAATCAATTTTATCGGATATTTTGGATAATCAAGACATCGCAAGACAAGGTAATATTCCTCTGTGTCAAGATACTGGTGTTGTTGTAGTATTCGTTGAACTTGGATATGATGTTTCATTGAATGGTGATTTATATGATGCAATCAACGAAGGTGTTAGAGCTGGTTATGAAGAAGGATATCTTCGTAAAAGTATGGTAAAACACCCTTTTAATCGTGAAAACACAAAAGATAACACCCCAGCAATTATCCACGTCAAACTTGTTCCTGGAGATCATATTAAAATGAAAATCGCTGCCAAAGGTGGTGGTTCTGAAAATATGAGTACTGTTGTCATGTTGACACCTGCTGCTGGAATAGAAGGCGTTAAAAAATTAGTCAAAGATACAATCTTCAATGCAGGAGGAAAACCATGTCCGCCAATTATTGTTGGAATCGGCTTGGGAGGCAATCTTGAAAAGAGTGCATTGTTGGCGAAAGAAGCACTTTTAAGAGATTTAGATGATGAACATACGGATCCTGTTATCAACAAGCTAGAGAAGGAATTATACACCGAAATCAATGAACTTGGCGTTGGCCCAATGGGTGTTGGTGGTAGCACAACTTGTTTGGCTGTTAAAATTAATTATTTCCCAATGCATATCGCAAGTTTGCCTGTTGGGATTAACATTCAGTGTCATTCAGCACGACATACAGAGGTGATTATATGATTTCCTTAACTACTCCAATCACCAATGAAGATGTCAAACAATTAAAAGTTGGCGAAAAAGTTGAAATTACTGGAACAATTTACACTGCCCGAGATGCTGCGCATATCCGCCTGATTAAAGAGAAGAATATTCTATTTGATTTAGAAGGTGCTGTAATATACTATGTTGGCCCTACTCCCAATAAAGAAGGCATTCCAATTGGTGCAAGTGGTCCAACTTCAAGCTACCGAATGGATCAATTATCTGCCCCATTAATGAAACAAGGTGTCAAACTAATGATTGGGAAAGGTGATCGCAGTGAAGAATTTCGTCAAGAAATGATTCAATATGGCGCAGTATACCTAATCGCAACTGGAGGAGCCGGTGCATTGCTTAGTTCACGTATTAAGAAAAGCGAAGTTATTATGTATGAGGATTTGGGTGCTGAAGCAATCAGGAAATTAGAAGTCGAAAACTTTCCGTGCTTTGTAGCTTATGATGTTTACGGAAACAATATCTTTACTGATAGATAAGAAAAAGGATTGTGAAATGATTTCACAATCCTTTTTAATTTAATCTATTAATGTTCCATCATCATATGAAACATCGTTTGCCCCAATTTGAACAGAGTATAAGATATCTTCAACATCAGTAAGGTTTGAAACTTTTATATACTTATTACTTATTGTATAGAAATAATCTATGTGATTAATTGTATCAGTAATAAATTTTGATTTATAAACATAGACGTTATTCTCACTATTTGTTTCATGTTCCACAAATCCACTGTATGTTAATCCTGTTTCCAAATCAATGTTATATACAAGAATTCCGCTATTATATGTATATCCATCTACTGAACTATAATCATATGTGCTAAACGGTAATGCAATAAGACCTTTTTCTAAACTTAATAATAAATCTTTATGATTATACGTTGCACTGCTCCAAGACCATCCAAAGTCCTCATAATCAAAAGTTACTTCATCAAATATTGTTGGATTTTCCTTATCAGAAATATTATAGATTGATATTTTCAATCCTTGGATACGTCCATTGATGTCAGCGTCAAACCCGATTCCCAACATATAGTCTTCGTTAAGCGGCTGAAGATAGGTACTGAATCCTGGCATTTCTAATTCACCAGCAACTTCAGGGTTTTCAACATCACTACAATCAATAACATAGAACGGATCTGTTTGTTCGAATGTTACTAAGTATGCATATTCACCAACAAATCTCGTTGAACGAATTGTTTCACCAGGTTTCCCTAAATGTTCTAACACACTTACGACTTCTAAGTTTTCATCTAAAATCCATAAGCGATTATTGATTTCATTACTGCCCCACCAACCACTCGTTGTGGTTATGCGAAGATGGTTATCGTATTCATCCATGCTAAATTGATTTAGCGTGTGTCCATCTACATACCCAACACCACTAAAATCAACACTTGAACTTCCAATTCCGACTTTTAAGATAGCTGTTTTTTGTTCATAAACAGGATCCTCAAGAGCTACAATATCAATCAATGGCCAGAAGTAGTATGTCGTTCCTACCAAATACATATTTTCTGGAGAGACGTATAGATTATATCCACTATCACCTAATATTGTTTCCATTTCAACTTTTGTTGTATTCAAGTTTATTCCATAAAATGTTGTAAATGCATTAGGATTTGTCCCATCAACATAAATAATATCCTCATATTTCGCATCTACATGTTGGCTATTTACTTCATAATATGGTAAATAATCGTCGACATTGATCTCTTCTAGATAAAATGGGATGTAATTATTTGTCACAATGTATAAACTATCATCTATTTTTCTCGTTCCCGTAAAATATCCAGTTAGTTGATATTCATCATCTAACGTAAAATTATTCTCTTTATCATAAACAAGTACTTTGATACTACTTGAATGTTGATACCAACTCATGTATCCATAATAAAAATCGTCGATTTTAGTTTCGTCACAGTTATAAGAGTATTGATTTCCTATAACAATTAGTTGATCATCATCGACATACATTCCAACCGGATAAAAGTAGTCATCACTACAAGTATCAACGCCATAATCGATTGTTTTAATTACTTCCAAAACTTCTGGTCCAAATTCATTGTTGTATGCTAAGGTGATTTGAACTTGATTACCATTCAACGTATAAATGAACTGTCCATCTGTTAAAACATTGTCTATTTCATCAACACCACTTACTTGATTGTTGGTTTCCGAATAATCATCACTACCTGTCCCATAATTAGTATTTGAGGCATCTTCAGATAATGTCTCAATTCCAACATCACTCAAAGTACGTGTAAGTCCAAATATCCCTGTAAACTCATAATCATTATTCAAACGATCATTAAATGAGCGGTAGAGGGACAACACGTCTTCGCTGGAAGATACACTAATGTATGAACCAGTTGTATTTGGTTCAATATTCACCCCAACCATAAAGGCAATAACAAGCAATGCCGCTGGAGCAAGCGCAGCTCCAGATAAGAAAGACATACGTTTTACCAAAGGCTTTGAAATATGTTTGATACGCATTTGTTTATGTTTCATAAACAGTGCGTTATTTAGTTTAATTTCATTCACAATTTTTGAAATCATTACAACAGAAATTCCAATTCCTAATAGAATCACAAAAGTAATAACCGGGTTGTTAATTAAAAACAACATAATGATACCTCCTTAAATTTTTAATGCCTCTTTAAAATCCTTGTAGTAGTGGCGATTTACTTCAATGGATTCTTTGTTTTTCATCAATAAATCAAGTTTCGAGTTTAAAGCAGGCTTGATGTACTCAATCTGCCCAATATTAACCAAACAATACTTACTGATGCGAATAAAATCCTTGTTTTGTAATCTCTCTTCTAATTCATATAACTTCATTTTTACTAGGATTTTGGTATTGTGAAGCACACCATATATTTCATCATTTTCAACAATGAAATATAAAACATTGCGAACTTCTACATTTTTTTGACCAAACTCATTATAACCAATCACAAAAACATCTTCGCCACGAACAATTAAATCTAACAATTTTGTAACTTTTGCTACGTTAGACTTATCAAACACAATATTGATTTTATCAGACTCAATTTGAGTTGCATCATCAGTCAAGACATAATCATATACAAGTGTTTCAACAAGATCTAATTCTTCTTTAATCATTTTATGTTTATCATTACTTATCTTTAACTTAAACACAAAATAACCTCCTTCTTGTCGGATATAGAATATCACTATTATCCTTATATAAAAATAGATTTAAGGTATCATACATATATTTTACACTAAACTACAACAGATAGATAGTTTGATATAAAAAAGAGCCTTATTTAAGGGCTCTTAGTTTATTATACAGTTTTTGGATTGGAAGTCCCATCACAGAGTAATAATCACCTTTGATGTATCTGATATAGCGAGCTCCATATCCTTGGATACCATAAGCTCCAGCTTTATCAAACGGTTCTTCTGTGAGAAGATATTCATTGATTTCATCATCAGACATCTCGTTAAAAATGACTTCAGCGTAATCATGAAAAACATCCTCGGAATCATCTTTGACAATCGCACATCCTGTTAAAACAGTATGTTTTCTACCACTTAAAGCTTTCAACATATTAAATGCATCTTGATGGTTCTTTGGTTTACCAAGTGGCTTACCATCAAGGATAACAAGTGTATCAAAGCCTAAAACATATGTATCAGGATGTCTTTGAGCAACGCCTTTGGCCTTTTGCAAGGCTAAACTCATTACCAATTCAATATTCGTGATTGATTCATCAATCACTTCTTCTAAATCACAAGCATCGACCTCAAAATCAATTCCCAAATAGTGAATCAATTCTCTTCTTCGAGGGCTATTGCTCGCTAGTATAAATTTCTTTTTTAACAATTTTATCTTCCTTTACAAATGCTAAAACAAGTGCTCCAGCAAGGAGTGGTCCAAATAAGACTAGCACTGCTTGATTGGTATCTACCATTCCCATTAATAAACCGAGTAAGAATGGACTAAAGATTCCACTGAATTTTCCAAATACGCTAAAGAATCCAAAGAATTCATTTGCTTTTTCAATTGGTAACATTTTAGCAAAATAACTACGAGATACAGATTGAATTCCACCTTGAGCAGAACCGACTAAGATTGCAACGATCCACATAAAATATTCTCTACCCGGTGTAATTTGTGATACTACTAGAATAGTAACAGCATACATTGCAATTCCGTAATAAATCATTTTTTTACCACCAAAGCGTTTTGTTAGACGTCCATAAATAATTGCACATGGAAAAGCAATTAATTGAACCACAATAACAACACCTAGTAAAGTAGAATCCCCAACATTTAATTCTGATCCAATTGTTGTTGCTAAACGAATTACTGTGTTTACAACATCAATATAGAATAGATAAGCAATCATAAAAATAAAGATGTTTTTATAAGTTCTAATATCTCTAAATGTTTCCAATAAACGACCTAATGATCTTAGAATTGGTTTTGGTTCATGTGGTATTTCATAAGTTTGATCCACATTTTTTAGTAATGGTAATGAATAATAGAACCACCATGCGATAGTTACTAAAAATGCAAACGACATTGATAATCCATAATATGCTTCATCAAGCATACCGAATGTAACTAAAACAAATGGGATGATTGCGACAAAGAATGGAATCATACTACCGATATAACCCCAAGCAAATCCCAATGAGCTAATCTCATCAAAACGATCTTCAGAAGTTACATCCATCAAAAAAGAATCATATAGAACATTGGTTAAATTATACCCAATTGATGCAACAACGAAAATCGCCATTAACAACAACCAACTTAATCCTGGAATCGCAATTCCTAATCCTCCAAGTAATCCAACACCTAAGAATAGTTTGAAGAATTTCTTTTTGTTACCTTGGTAATTTGCTAAAGAGCCGATTACCGGAGATAATACAGCGACTGCCAATGCAATTCCTGCAGTTAAATATGCAAAATACTCTCCCGCTCGTGCTGGTGAATCTGAAACAGCTTTATGATATAGCGGGAACAATACAGTAATTACTGTTAAAACAAATGCTGAATTTGCTATGTCATATAAAACCCAAGATCTTTCTTTTTTTGTCAATTTTGGAAGCTTAAACATATAATCTCTCCATTTCTTTTTTTATTTTCCTTCATATTATACCACAATAACCCAATTTAGTGAGTAATTATTTTGCTGTTCAAAGTATACGAAATACTCGTATGTCACCCCACTTATATGATATAATTGAAGCAGGTGATAATATGAAGCATAAATTATGCGAATCTATTTTACAAAAAGAACTATTTCAACCAAATGAAACAATCGTCCTCGCAATCAGTGGTGGAGTTGATTCGATGGTTCTTTTTGACGTCTTATTACATCTTAATCTAAATCTCAATATCGTCTTAGCACATGTCAATCACAGTCAAAGAGAAGCTTCTAAAAACGAATATGAAGCATTGGTGAAACTTGCAAAAGAAAATGGTATCCCTTTTGAAGGAATTACTCTTAATCAAAAACACCGAGGTAATTTTCACGATGAGGCAAGAAACCAACGTTTTGATTTTTTTGAAAAAGTCGCAGAGAAACATAATGCAAGTAAAGTAGTTTTAGCTCATCATTTAGATGATCAGATTGAAACTGTCTTGATGCGCATTGTTAGAGGGTCAAGTTTTATTGGATATGGTGGTATTCAAGAACAAAGACCTTATTGTAACGTCACTTTCATTCGTCCATTAATGGATATTACAAAAGACCAAATCCTCTCTTATGCGAAACAAAACAATATCCAATTCTTTGAAGACGAATCAAATCAAGAAGACAAATATACAAGAAATCGATATCGTCATCATATCATTCCACTTCTTAAAGAAGAAAATCCGAATTTTGAAATGAAGATCAAACAATTCACATCTTATATTAATATGGCTGATTCATTTATTGATAAATTTATGTTTGATTTCATGAATAAACACTATTATGATGGCAAAATTTCTATTCCACACTTTCTAAAATTAGATCAAATAATTCAGATTAAAGTTATCAAAGAATTGATCAATCGTTCGAGTGATGACTCTGTTGAGATTAATTTTAATCAATTTCAAGATATTATCGATTTGGTATCTAATCAAAAACCAAATATAACATATAACTTGTCTGGCGATTATGATTTAATCAAAGAATACAATTATTTTTATGTCAAGAAAGCTTATGATACAGTGAGTATTTATCTTGAAATAAATGACTTTGGAGAGTATTATATTTCTAGTCATACAAAATATATTTTCACTGATAAAATATTAGACATTAAACACACAAATCTATTTGAGTTATGGTATAATGATACCGTGTTTCCCCTGTATCTAAGAAATCGAAAAAATGGTGATAGAATCAAACTTAAGGTGGGAACAAAGAAAGTTAAAGATGTTCTTATTGATAAGAAAATTCCTTCATTGATTCGTGACAACTTGATTCTTTTAGCAAATCGTGATACAGTTTTATGGATTCCAAGTATAAAAAAATGTGTTCAGGACAAAAATCAAAAGAATAAACTATATATTTACGAGGTGAAATAAATGTTAGAAAAAGATATTGAAAAAGTATTGGTTTCTCCTGAAGAAATCAAAGAAATTACACAAAGACTTGGTAAAGAATTAACAAAAGTATACAAAGACAAATTCCCACTAGTTGTTGGATTATTAAAAGGTTGTGTACCCTTCATGGGACAACTTCTCACAGAACTTGATTTTCATGTAGAAGTTGGATTTATGGATGTTTCAAGTTATCATGGTGGAATTCAATCAACAGGAGACATTAAAATATTAAAAGATTTAGGTATCCCTGTTCAAGATCGCCACATTATCATCGCAGAAGATATCGTTGATACCGGAAAAACAATCAAGGTTGTTATGGATTTATTATATTATCGCGGTGCAAAGAGTGTTGAAATTGTTACATTATTAGACAAGCCAGCTGGTCGCATTGTCGATCTTCAACCAAAGTATATTGGAACAGTTATTCCCAAAGAATTTGTTGTTGGATATGGCTTAGATTACGAAGAAAAATATCGAAACTTACCTTATGTGGGTGTTTTAAAACCAGAGGTATATAGTAAATAAGGAGTGGTAGAATGGCACAAGTAAAACAAGCAAAGCCACCACAAAGTAGAATAGGTAATATTGTTGTTATTTCAATTATATTAGTGTTTATTTTCAGTGTGGTTTATGTTCTAAATAATGATACAGAAACAATAGTAGATTATAACTACACTGAATTTGTTCAAAATTTAGAAAATGATAACATCGTTTCAATTATTACAAAACCAGTTCAAGGTGACATCAATATTGGTTCGTATGATGTTTCTGGGGAAACAGCTACAGGGTTTAAATACACAGCTGTTATTCCAAACGAAGCCGCGCTTTCAAACATTATTGATTTAGCATTGCAACACAATGTTTCATACACCCCTGACAAAGGCGAAACATATACCATTATTGGTGTCTTGAGTATTTTAATTCCAATAATTCTTGTTGTCGCAGTATTTATGTTTTTAATGCGTAACAACCAAGGAAATAACAAAGCATTTGATTTTGGTAAATCAAAAGCAAAATTAAATCGTGGTAAAACAACTACATTTGAAAATGTAGCTGGTGTTGAAGAAGAAAAAGCTGAATTAGAAGAATTAATTGATTTCTTAAAAACACCTAAAAAGTATATCGACTTAGGAGCTAGAATTCCGACTGGAGTATTATTAATTGGTCCTCCTGGAACCGGTAAAACATTACTAGCTAGAGCTGTTGCTGGTGAAGCAAATGTTCCGTTCTATTCTATTAGTGGTTCTGACTTTGTTGAAATGTTTGTCGGTGTTGGTGCAAGTCGTGTTCGTGATATGTTTAAGACTGCAAAACAAAATGCACCTTGTATCGTTTTTATCGATGAGATCGATGCTGTTGGTCGTCAACGTGGAACCGGACTTGGTGGAGGACATGATGAACGTGAGCAAACCTTAAATCAATTACTTGTTGAGATGGATGGATTTGGTACTAATTCAGGAATTATCGTAATGGCGGCTACAAACCGCGCAGATGTATTAGACCCTGCATTACTTCGCCCAGGGCGATTTGATCGTCAAATCACCATTGGTAGACCTGACATTCGTGGACGTGAAGCTATTTTAGCTGTTCATGCGAAAAACAAACACATCTCACCAAAAGTTACTTTCAAAGAAATTGCAAGAAGAACACCTGGATTTACTGGTGCTGACTTGGAAAACTTACTCAATGAAGCTGCTATTTTGGCTGCTCGTGAGAGCAAACCTGAAATCAAACTTTATCATATTGATGAAGCAGTAGACCGTGTTATGATGGGTCCAGCAAAAAAATCACGTATTTTTACACTTCGTGAACGTAATTTCATTGCCCATCATGAAGCTGGACATGCTGTTCTAGGAATCAAATTAGATAATGCTAACATCGTTCACAAAGTTACAATTATTCCACGTGGGCAAGCTGGTGGTTATGCATTAATGTTGCCTGAAGAAGAAGAGTCGTTCTTAACTACTAAAAGAAGCCTTTTAGACCGTATCACAGGACTTCTTGGTGGACGTGTTGGGGAAGAAATCATCTTTGATGAAGTGTCAACTGGTGCTCACAATGACTTCCAACAAGCTACTGAAATCGCTAGATCTATGGTAACTGAGTATGGAATGAGTTCGCTTGGACCAATCCAATATGAAAAACGCTCTGGTAATGTTTTCTTAGGACGAGATTATACTTCTGATAAATCATTTAGTGATCAAGTAGCTTTAGAAATTGATAATGAGGTTCGAAAGATTATTGATGAATGTTACCAAAGAGCTTCGAAAGTATTAAAAGAAAATATCGATTTACTTAAATTAATTGCAGAGTACTTGTTAAAAGTTGAAACGTTAACAAGAGAAGATATTTATGAAATTGTTGAAACAAAGAAATTAGGTTGGTGGGAGAAAAAAGAAGCAAAAAGAGTTTTTGAACAAGAGAACGGAATTGTTGAAGAATCCGTTGATCCAACCGAACAACAAACAGATGTTGTAACAGAAGCAAAAGAAGATACAAAAACAGAATAAAGGATATCTCCATATCCTTTTTTTGTGCTATAATACTGGTGGTGATAACAATGAGACTAGATAAATATTTAAAAGTATCAAGAATTATTAAAAGACGAACCATTGCTAAGGAAGTTGCTGATAATGGTCGTATTTTTGTAAATGATCGCATCGCAAAATCAAGTACACAATTAGAGGTTGATGATATCATCTGTATCCATTTCGGAAATAAAGTTGTAACCGTTAAAGTTCTTGCTTTATTTGAATCAACCAAAAAAGAAGATGCCAAGGAAATGTTTGAAATTATCGAGGAATCCTCTGCAGACTAATTGCAATCAACTAAAGATAATTGTATAATATATTTTAATTTATAGAATAAGGTGATATTGAATGAAAAGATTAATAACCATTCTTCTCGTAATTATTGTTGCTTTTACACTTACTGCGTGTAAACCTGGCTCAGGATCAGATGAGAATGTTGTATATGTTACAGTATATCCAATACAGTTTTTAACAGAAGCAATTGCTGGTGATACCGTTGTTGTTAAGCGCGTCCCAGGATCAAATGTTCACAGTGAATCAATTGATTGGGGTGCCAAGGAAATCATTGATATGATAAACGCTGATATTTTGTTTTACATTGAAGGTGGAGTCGATACTTATATTCCAAAAAATAAAGACGATGTCTTTAGTGATGGTGATGTCCAGTTAATTAGTATCGCTGATTCAGTTGAATACAACATGGTTTGCTATTCGGCACATGATCATTCAGATGAAGAAGGCTCTACAGCAGCTGAAATTATCCTTAATTGTGATGATTCAATGCTAAGTCCCGATCCTCATTTTTGGCTAGATCCGATAAAAATGATGGAAGCTGCTGTTGTTGTTAAAGATAATTTAATTGCAACGTATCCACATAATGAAACATTGTATAATGATAATTTCACAGCACTTCAATCATCTCTTCAAACATTACATAATAGTTTCCAAACGATGGCAGATTTCGCAACCAAACCTATTATTACAACAAATATGTTATTTACATATTGGCATTATCGTTACGAAATTGAGATCATGTCTTTAACGACAAGTATTCATAACAGTGAGACATTACCAAGCGATATCATTACTTACGTTGACGAAGCGCTTGCAAATAATGTTCATTATATTTTATTTGAACAATATTCAAATTCACCTGCTGGTGATTCTGTGCTACAACAATTATTATTATCAGATCCTACCGCTCAAGCCGCATATCTTTCAGGGTTGGGAAATTTAGTTCAAGAAGATATTGATGCTGGTGAAGACTATTTATCTATGATGTATAAAAATTTAGAAGTTTTAGAAAGTGCTACAAAATAAGATACTTTTGACTATTTACTTTCAAATATTTGTTAGTGTGTTATAATCAAAGTTGCATAAAATACAGTGAGGTGATTACTGATGGAAAAACTGTCAGAACAAGAACTTGTTAGAAGAGAAAAATTAGAAGAATTAAAAGCAAAAAACATTGATCCATTTGGACACCGTTTTGATCGCAATCATACGTCAGAAACAATTAGAACAGCGTATAATCAATATACCAAAGAAGATCTACATGATATGACTACTGATGGGATTATTATCGCGGGACGTTTAATGACAAAACGTGGTAAGGGTAAAACAGGATTTGCACATATTTTAGACCAATTTGGACAAATGCAAATATATGTTCGTTTGGATGTTGTTGGGGAAGATCAATTTGAAATTTTCAACAAAGCCGATTTAGGAGATATCCTTGGAATTGAAGGAAGTGTCATGAAAACTCAAACGGATGAACTTACGATCCGTGTTACAAAAATCACACATCTTGCAAAATCTTTGCGTCCTTTACCAGAAAAATTTCATGGATTAACCGATATTGAGGAACGTTACCGTCGTCGTTACGTTGATTTAATCATGAACGAACAATCGAGAGAAACATTTATTACTAGATCACATATTATTTCATACCTTCGCGAGATTTTAAATACGCTAGGGTATTTAGAAGTCGAAACCCCAGTGCTTCATCCAATTCTAGGTGGAGCTGCAGCCAGACCGTTTGAAACCTTCCATAATGCTCTTGATATGCCTTTTTACTTACGAATCGCTACAGAGTTATACCTCAAACGTTTAATCGTTGGTGGCCTCGAAAAAGTCTATGAAGTTGGAAGAACATTTAGAAATGAAGGTATGAGTATTAAACATAATCCTGAATTTACAATGTTAGAGCTTTATGAAGCATATGGAAATGTTGATACTATGATGGATTTAACACAACACATTGTTTCAAGTATTGCTAAAAAATTAGGTAAAGAAATTGTTACTTATAACGACAAAGAAATTAATCTTGTTCAACCAATTAAGAAGTGGCACATGGCAGATGCAGTTCGCGATCTTGTTGGCATAGATTTTTGGAATCCTAACATGGATTACGCTACTGCCAAAGCATTTGCTTTGGAAAAAGGATTGTTTGTTCCAGATCATTATACTGGGACTGGTCACATTCTAAATTTATTGTTTGAAGAATACTGCGAAGAAACCATTGTCCAACCAACGTTTGTATTTGGACATCCAATCGAAATCAGTCCTCTTGCAAAGAAAAATAAAAAAGACCCTCGTTTTACGGATCGTTTTGAATTATTTATTGATGGAAGAGAATATGCGAATGCCTTTTCTGAGTTAAATGACCCAATTGATCAAAAAGAACGATTCTTGAGTCAGTTAAATGAAAAAGAACTTGGAAATGATGAAGCAAATGAAATGGACATTGATTATGTTGAAGCATTAGAATATGGAATGCCTCCTACAGGTGGTTTAGGACTTGGAATCGATCGTTTGGTAATGTTATTTACCGATAGCTCTTCAATTCGTGACGTCCTATTGTTCCCACATATGAAACCTCGTGGAAAATAAGAGCTCTTTGAGCTCTTTTTTATTATAATAAAAGTATATAAGTAGTTATTTTTATCAATTTTTTATATAATATTACATAGGAAAGAAGGAATACAAATGATTTATAATAAAATTTATGAACTGATTGGTAACACTCCGATTGTAAAATTAAACTCCCTCTTTGGAGATGATATTGCTGAACTATTTTTGAAACTTGAATGGTTTAATCCGGGAGGCAGTGTTAAAGATAGAATAGCAATCAATATGATTGAAATGGCTGAAAAAGAAGGATTGCTTCATATTGGTGACACAATCATTGAGCCTACAAGTGGAAATACAGGAATTGGAATCGCAATGGTTGCTGCTGCAAAAGGATATAAGTCTATTTTGGTGATGCCTGATAGTCTCAGTATCGAACGTCGAAAAATTCTAATTGGCTATGGAGCTGAATTAATCCTCACAGATGCTTCACTCGGAATGAAAGAATCAATTCGTATCGCTGAGAACTTGGTGAAAACAAAAGGATATTATATGCCAATGCAATTTGAAAACATCAATAACCCCCAAGCCCATATGAAAACAACAGCATTGGAAATATTGTCAGACTTACCTCAACTTGATTGTTTTGTAACAGCTGTAGGTACTGGAGGGACAATTACCGGTGTTGGAACAGTATTAAAAGAACATCTACCCAATATATCCATCAAAGCTGTCGAACCAGAAAATAGCGCAGTACTATCTGGGAAAGCTCCTGGAAAGCATAAAATACAAGGAATTGGAGCAGGATTTATTCCCGGAATATTAGATACTACAATCTATGATGAGGTACTAACTGTGACTGATGATGAAGCCTTTGCAATGTCTCGTTTGTTAGCAAAGGAATTGGGTCTGTTTGTCGGAATATCAACAGGTGCAAATGTTACTGCTGCTTTGAAAGTTGCAATAAAATTTGGTCCAAACAAACAAGTATTAACTACTTCACCAAGTAATGCTGAGCGTTACTTATCTACAGACTTATTTAAGTGAACACTCTCCCACTAAATTTTATACTCAATTTGAAGAAGGAGTTTTCTAAACGTATTTGATAAAAAAAGGAGAACAATTAATTGTTCTCCTTTGCTTTTAAACTACAGTTTTCAATTGTAACATCACCATTATAAATGATTCGTGCTGGCATCCCAACAGCAGTAGCGTTAGCAGGAACATCCTTCAAAACAACTGCATTTGCTCCAATTTTTGAGTTTGTACCAACATGTATTCCGCCTAATATTTTTGCTCCGGCAGCTATCATCACATTGTCACAAATTGAAGGGTGACGACGTTCCGAATTATCATTGCCTGTACCACCAAGTGTAACTTGATGGTACATTAAAACATTGCTTCCAATCTCACTTGTTTCACCGATAACAACACCACTACCGTGATCAATTACAAAATTTTTTCCAATAGTTGCTGCTGGATGAATTTCTACTCCAGTCATGAATCTTGTAAAATTACTTAGGATTTTTGCTAATAGTTTTAAATGTAGTTTCCACAATAAATGACTAACTCTATATAACCATACTGCATGCATACCATTTGCTGTCAACAAGATAGCTAATGTTGACGTCGCTGCAGGATCTTTTGCTTTTACAGTTCGAATATCACTTCTTAAACTCATACTATCACCTCTTTAGAAGCAAATTATACTATTTCTAAATAGAAATACAAAACAAAAAGCAAGTGAAAGCGTTCACTTGCTTTAAATTTCTTCTCCAAGAACGATTTCTTCATCTTCATAAAGAAAGATTCCCATTGTTTCAGCAATTTCTACATAAATATCAATAATACTAACATATTCATAATTTATCTGACTAAATAGCTTTTCTAAAGTATCATCCATTTGAGCAGATATATATAAGTAATCATCTCGACGCTCCATAATCATGTTTTCAATTAAAGTTTCCAACTCATTTAATTGTTCATAGTCAGAATCAATTCCATGATTTTCTAAATCAGCTCTTATGTCATAGATATATATCAAATATAGTAACATCTGACTATAATTAACAAAATCATCACAATTAGATTGAAAAAGCGTTTCAAAATAAATCTTGATAACATCAAATTCCTGACTAAGATAGTTAAACCCAATTTCGAAAATTGTGTTGTAATCTTGATCCATTTCTTCATGTTCGCAAACGAGGTGATATATATGATTTAAAACTTCGTATACTGGTTCTAAACGTTCATAAATAACACTGTTGTTTTTTTGAAACTTATCCAATATTTCTTTGTTCTCTAGAATCCATGCAGCATAGTCTTTATACATTAAATTATCCAAGACTCACATCCAATATCATCATGATGGCAAATCCAACCATTGCTCCAATTGTTGCAATTTTTGTAGTTTCCATCATTTGAGATTCCGGAATAAGTTCTTCAACAACAACATAAATCATCGCCCCAGCTGCAAAACTCAAACTAAATGGTAATATATTACGCATTGAAAGAGCTAAAACAGCTCCTAACATACCCGCAAGAGGCTCTACCATACCACTGAATTGTCCAATAAAAAACGCTTTTTTACGAGACATTCCTTCACGACGTAACGGAACACTTACTGCTGCACCTTCAGGGAAGTTTTGAAGTCCAATCCCAATTGCTAATGCGATTGCCCCATAAATTGCCCCTGATGCTAGAGTACTAGATCCAAATGCAGAGGCAGCATATCCAAATGCTACACCTACTGCTAAACCTTCAGGAATATTATGAAGTGTAATTGCTAAGACAAGTAAAATGCTTCGACGCCAAGACGTTTTGATTCCTTCTTGATGTTTTGATGTAACATGTTCATGTGGTAAGAAGCGGTCTATCAACAGAATAAAAAATCCTCCTGATAAGAATCCCAATGAAGCTTGAATCCAAGGTATCATAATAAAACTTTGTGTATCAAGATATATCGTCTCTGCCAATGAAATTGCAGGATTTAGCAAGCTCCAAAAAGAAGCTGCAATCATCACTCCAGCACTGAAACCTAGCATCCCATTAAACAATTTTTTACTAACATTTGCAAAAGGGAAAACCAATGCTGCACCAAGGGCAGTTACAGAATATGTAAATAATGTTCCAATCAAAGCTGCTAATACTGGGTGAAGATATACCCATTCAATCATCATATGTTTTTACGCTTTATTTTCTGAGCCAAATAAAGCTACTTTTTCCTTAACGGCTTTAATGATTGCATCGGAACCTGGTTTCAACAGTTTTCGAGGATCAAATCCTTTTCCTTCTAAGTCTTTTCCAGCTTCGATATATTTTCTAGTTGCTTCTGCAAATAATAATTGTAAATCTGTATTTACATTTATTTTCGATACACCTAACGTAATGGCTTCGCGAACCATATCATCAGGAATACCTGTACCACCATGTAATACAAGAGGCATATTACCAGTTGCATCTTGGATATTTTTTAATACATCTAAACGTAATCCTGTCCAGTTTTCTGGATATTTTCCATGAATGTTACCAATTCCCGCCGCTAACATATCAACGCCTAAATCAGCTATCATTTTACATTCATTTACATCAGCAACTTCTCCGCCACCAATTACACCATCTTCTTCACCACCGATACTACCAACTTCAGCTTCTACACTAATTCCGCGTTCATTCGCGTATTTGATAATTTCTTTGGTTTTTTGAATGTTTTCTTCAATATCAAAATGAGATCCATCAAACATAACACTACTAAATCCAGCTTCAATACACTTTTTAGCACCATCAAATGATCCGTGATCTAAATGAATTGCTACTGGCACAGAGATTTTCATGTTTTCAATCATTCCTTTAACCATACCAACAACAGTACTAAATCCTGTCATGTATTTCGCTGCTCCCTCACTAACTCCTAAAATAACTGGTGATTGAGCTTCTTCACAAGCTTGTAAAATCGCTTTTGTCCATTCTAAGTTATTAATATTGAATTGTCCAACAGCGTATCCTTCTTTTCTTGCTTTAATTAACATTTCTTTTGCAGATACAAGTCCCATATTTTTTTCCTCCTAAAAATATTCTTTTTCACAGTTATTATACTTTATTTTATAATCGATGTAAACTAATGAGACCCTAAATAAGTCTATGAAAACACTTTCAACTCAAATATAGAAAAGACATACTAGATTATATATCTAATATGTCTTGTTTTCTTTTTAATAATATCTTTAAAATTAGATTTACTTTATCTTATCTTATTTCCCCGAAACAACTAATGATTTAATACGTAAAGAAGGACTACCGATAAAGGCATGATTAAATTCTAAATCATTACATACACCAGTAACATTTTGAAGTAAGTCAAGATAATTACCTGCAACAGTGATTAAAGCAACAGGACTAAGTATTTTACCATCTTCAACGAGGAATCCAGCGGCTTGTAAACTAAAGTCACCACTTACAGAATTTGCTCCAGCATGTGTCCCAGCTAAATCAGTAATAACAAGTCCTTTTTTCATTGAAGCTACAGCATCATCATATGACAATGATCCTGGTTGAATATATAGATTACTTGCTGCAACACCACTATTTGTAGCGTTACCAGTTGATTTTGTATTTGCGATTTTAGCTGTTTTTAAATTGTGTAAGAACCCCGTTAAAACTCCATCCTTAATTAATTCTTTATATGTTGTTGCTACACCTTCATCATCAAAAGATCCAGATCTAGGTGATTTTGCTTTAAATGGGTCATCCACCAAGGTAATATTGCTATTTGCGATTTTTTGATCTACTTTATCAGCGATTAATGACAATCCTTTTTGCACAGATTCAGCACTAAACATTCCTGAAAATGGTTGTAATAAAGCTGTTGAAGCGTCAGATGTTAATACGATTTCATATTCTCCTGAATCGCATGGTTTCGCCCCTAATAAGGCAGTAGCATTTTTAGCAGCGCGTTTTGCAAGTTCTTGAATATTAAAATCACTATAGTCATTATTAAACGACAACTCAAACGCAGTTCTTTGATCTTCCCCATCAGTGGCGATGGCATTCACATAAAATGCAGCACTATTGACAGTTTTTTCTAACTTGAGTCCTTTTGAGTTTTGAATTAGGACATTTGTTTTTCCTTCAAAATAATATGCTTGAACCATTTTCATGCGTTCGTCCGCATTCATTGTTAAACGTTCTAACTCAAAAGTATCATCTAATTTTTTCTTCACAGAAACTGTTTCTAAGTCTTCATTAAATAATCCTTTAACTTCTGGATATTCTTTATCTCCAGCATAGATGAATACTTCATCTTCTGAATCAATATTATTGGCTGAACTAATAATACTTTCAATAATAAAATCAAATACATCTTCATTTATAATTTCTGTCGTTACAGTTCCCATTTTTTTATTAAAAATTCCTTTAACACTTAGGCGAGCTGTATCAGCAATTGTATATTTTTCTAATAATTGATTTAATACATTCACATCAAACTGAGTACCACCACTAAAGTATACTTGAATATCTTCTATTCCAGCAGCTTTTGCTTTCTCAAATAAACGATCAAAATTCATTAGTTAGCCCCCTTTCTACCACCGACGGTAATCTCTGAGACTCTGATTGTTGGTTGTCCTACATCAGCAGGAATACTACCAGAAGAACTACCACACATACCTTGTTCAGTTTTCAAATTATTCCCAACCATATCAACTTTTAATAATGCTTCACGGCCCGTCCCAACTAATGCTGCACCTCGAACAGGTTCTGCGATTTTACCATTACGGATGATGTATCCTTCACTTACACTGAAATTGAAATCTCCAGTTGCTGGATTAACAGATCCCCCACCCATTTTTTTAGCGTATAACCCATATTCTGTTGCCGCAATAATTTCATCAAATGTTGATGATCCATTTGCGATATACGTATTTGACATTCTTGATGTTGGTGCATATCTATATGACTCACGACGACCACTATTAGTACAAGCATCATTCATGCGTTTTGCATTTAATTTATCAATCATAAAACTATTTAAAATACCATCTTTAATTAAAACGCGACGTGTTTGTAAGTTTCCTTCATCATCATATGTTGCACTACCCCAACCATTTTGAATTGTACCGTCATCAATTGCGGTAACAAGTTCACTTGCAATTTTTTCACCTTTTTTACCTGAAAAAACGCTGGCACCTTTAGCTACGCTTGTCGCTTCTAAACTATGTCCAACTGCTTCATGAAAGATAACTCCTCCAAACCCATTATCAATAACAACAGGCATTTTTCCACTTGGGCATTCTTCAGCGTGTAACATTGTTACTGCGATTCTTGATGCTTCTTTAGCAACATCTTCAACGTTGATTACGTCACTATAAAATTCAAAGCCCCATAATCCTCCTGGCCCATAGAATCCCGTTTGCTTGGTAATCTCATTGGCAGCTACTGAAGCAATTGATAATCTAGTTCTTACGCGTATGTCATGAACATATGTTCCCTCAGTATTTGCAATCCAAACTTTTTGAACATAATCAGCAAAACGAACATTTACCTGTGAAATTTCTTCACTATAGTCACGAGCTGCTTTATTTGCTCGTTTCATTACTACTATTTTATCCTCAATTGATACTTCAGAAGGTAATAATCGGAACTTGTGTGCATTTCCGACTTTCATTTCTTCTAATTCAAAATTGATTTCTAACGATTCCCCAGGAAACGATTGTGCAAGATCGGTTGCAAGTTTAACTAAATCCTCTTCTTTAGAACTGTTAGTGTACCCATAAACACTTTGATAGCCTTTAGCAACACGTACTCCAATTCCAAAGTCACGAGAATTATTTACACGCTCAACTTTATTTGATAGCATCATTGCATCAGTTTGAAATTTGTCTTCAATAAAGACTTCAGCAAAATCAGCATTTGTCGTTAAAGCCGCGTTCAATACATTCTTGATAACTAATTTATCTAACATAAAATCCTCCTTTATAGTTTCATAAATTTCTATCTATTACAAATTATATCATAAATACAATACAAAAAAAAGTAAAATGTGACATTATGTCACTGTGGCTTAAGCGCCTTATTTTAGCCGTTTTATTTAAATAATTGATAGGACAAAAATAGTATTTTTGTCACATTAAAAATATTTAATATCGTTCTTTTATTCAATCTTCTATTAAGCATCTTAGATTTTGGCTTAGTCTGATTTAATTTACCGTGATTCTATTGAAAATAAAAAAGCGCTAGATAGCGCTTATTATTTATCTAATGTAGCTCTTATAAACTCTCTAAACAACGGATGTGAACGTTGTGGACGAGAGGTAAATTCAGGATGAAATTGTGATGCAATAAAGAATTTATGTTCTGGCAACTCAATAATTTCTGCGAGGTTCGTTTCAGGATTTATTCCACTAAATACAAGACCACCTTGCTCAAGTTGCTTTTTGTATTTGTTGTTAAACTCATAACGGTGGCGATGGCGTTCTTTAATTTCTGTTTTACCATATATTTTGTGGGCCAAAGTTCCTTCTTTGATATGACAATTATACAGTCCTAAACG
>JBFFLJ010000022.1:0-28541 GCA_041554935.1 Candidatus Izemoplasma sp. | reverse complement strand
TGCAACAGGTCAGTGTGATTGACGTCTACGGTGATAGTATTCTAATTCAAGATCGCTTCAATCAATGTAACATTCTGATTGACACCGGTGATGCCGATGAATATGATACAGTTATTAATTATATAAAGGGTGAGAATATTCGTCGCATAGATTATGTTATTATTACTCATTTTCATGATGATCATATCGGTGAACTTGATGATATCTTGTCACAGTTTATCGTTAAAAATGTTATCACAAATCAAACATTATTTTCACATACACAGCTTTCATGCGGGAACTATTTAATCAATTTTTATCTTACTAACACTATTTATGAAAACGAAAATAATAATAGTCTTGTTTTTGATATGGTGATTGGTGGAAAACAATTCTTGTTCACAGGTGACATTGAGGAAATTAGAGAGGCAGAAGTACTTAGTCAAATTCAAACGGATTATGATTATTTAAAAAGCTCTCATCACGGAAGTAAAACAAGCAGTAGTTTACCATTCTTAAATCATTTGAAAATCGAGAATGCATTGATAACTTCTTATCGAAATAATCTTCATGGGCACCCTAGTCCACAAGTCATAAAAGAATATCAAGAAAGAAACATCAACATCAATCGAATAGATATTGATGGCACAATTGAACTTTATTATCTCTTTGGATTTGAATACAAAAAAACCCATCAACCATAAGCAATGTATGTTATAATACATATGAGGTGGAATGATGGACAAATTGGTATATTTATTTTACGGTGAAGACACATTTATCATTAAAAGCAAAATTAATAATCTTATCAATAAATACCATATTGATGATTTTAATGTTGTCAATTATGATGCCGAAGAAGTGAATGTTTCCGAAGCGTTGAATGATGCTGAAACGATTCCATTTATGTCGGAGTTAAAGATGGTAATCATTCGAAATGCGTATTTTCTTTCATCTGAAAAACCACCAAAAGAAATCAATCATAATTTAGATCAACTGAAACGATATTTAGAAAATCCTGTTCAAGAAACAATCCTAATTCTTGCGGCACCTTACGCAAAACTTGATGAAAGAAAAGCAATCACAAAAGTTGTTAAAGAACACGCAGAAATAGTCGTTTGTGCACCACTTCAAGCAATTGATTCTGAGAACTGGATTAAACGTCAACTTGGTAAACAAAATATTGCTATTGATAGAGATGCTTTGACAGAACTCCTTTCAAGGATTGAAAACAACACTGAAGTACTTGTGTCTGAAATGCAAAAACTATTAAACTATACTGAAGGTATGAGCCATATCACATTAAAAACAATTGAAAAAGTGATTACAAAAAATACCGAAGATAATGTTTATGAAATAACGAATTTGATATTAGATAACAAACCAGGAAAAGCCCTTCAAATATATAATGATTTGATTATGCATAATGAAGACCCATTACGTATTTTAGGGATTCTTGTCAATAAGTACCGTGAAATGCTCCATGTAAAAACATTACTTGCTCAAGGTAAAGACAAAGCTGATATTGCAAAGTATTACAATGCATCCAGCGGTCGAGCATATTACATGATAAAGAACGCAACGAGTGTAAAACTAGAAGCAGTTGAAAAACATCTTATCAAATTAGAAGAAATTGATTATCAAATCAAATCTGGACAAATTGATAAAAATATTGGATTAGAACTATTTATTCTAAGTACATAAGGTAAATAAAAAACGACTATTTCAAATAGTCGTTTTATTATTGAATTTCGTTAACAAGTTTACTTAATCTAGATTTAGTTCTAGCCACCGTATTTTTGTGATAAATCCCTTTTACTACAGCCTTGTCTAATTTCTTAAACGCTCCAGCCAAAGCAGTTACAGCTTCCTCTTTTTTGTTATTCTCAACACTAACTTCAACAGCTTTTAATGCAGTTTTTAAACCAGATTTAAATGATGCGTTAGCTATTCTTCTTTTTTCGTTTTGTAAATTTCTTTTCATTTGACCTTTAATATTTGCCATGATTTTTCACCTCCGTTTTAACAAGCGTATTTATTGTATCAAAAAGAATTGTAAAATGCAACTATAAATTACTTTTTACAAGCTTTCGCAATGCTTGTAAAAATTGTTCATCATCACTCTTTGTTCTTTTTTTGGGACCTTTCATATTTTTATGTCTACGAATCTTCTGATTCATCGCTCGATTAGACAATAAAGACATAATATTGTCATCATTATAGATCATTCCATTTTGATTGATTGCGTATGCTTTTTTACTCAAAGCCATCGTTGCTACACCATAATCCTGAGTAATAATGATGTCAGAAGTAGTACTGACATTAATCAATGCATAGTCAACACTGTCTGGCCCTTTATCTAAAATATATACTTGACTATACCCATCACTATATTCATGCGCATTATCAAAAAACATATGTACCTCAATGTTGTGTTCTTTGGCAACTTCCAATATTTCTTTTTTTACCGGACAAGCGTCGGCATCTACAAGTATTCTCATAATATCTCCGATATATAAATGACTAAGAAAAGGCTAATCATAGTAAACTTTTTCATCACATCACTCCTTACCGATATTATAACATAGCTACAGACAATGTGAACCGTATAAAAAAAGACTGATTATCTCAGTCTGATTGTGAATGTAATAACCAAGTCAAAAAGAAGAATAAAAAGTAAAACATAAAAAACAATGTTAAAGATTTTTTTCGGGACTGTTTTAATGAATAGAGAAAGATAGGGATGTATTACAACAATTACTAGAAAGCTACCAATTCCAAACAAACTCGTTGGTAACCAACAAACATATTGTAACTGGCACACAAAGTAATCAGAATAATCCCATAACTCAGCGTTATACAGATATTCATAACCATAACCAGTGACGGCTTCACTAATTCCCGTGGTGAGTATTGAAACGACCAACAATACACTATAACGCACTATTTTATTGGGAATTCGGTGTAATACTAAATCGTATGTTATCAGAGCCATTAAGATTCCAAACCCGTATAATGGTTGATATGGTCCCCATAATACTGAATTATCATACATGTTCCCAATGAAAATCAAATTAATGAAACGCTCTAAAATAAATCCGCCAATTGAGTAAATTACTAAATAAACAAAGTATTTTTTCATGTTTTCACATCCTTATTACTATTATACTAAAAAATATAATGATTTTAAAACCTTATTACTATATAATGTATCAAGGATTTGTTATAATAAGAGTGAGGTGGTTTTTATGGCAATGATGATGGGTGAAACCAATATCCTAGAAGTAGTACGTGAAACAGACTTTTCATATATTTTAACCGATGGTGAAATCGAGGTCTTTTTACATAAAAAACAAGCAACAGTTCCTTTGAATCCAGGGGAAAAAATCGAAGTCTTTTTATACTTTGATAATCAAAAACGAATAACCGCAACAATGACGATTCCAAATATCAGTACAACAAATCCTGTTTTTTGTGATGTCATCGACATTAACAAACATTTAGGAGTCTTTTTAGATGTTGGATTGATCAAAGATTTATTATTAAGCCGTGATGATTTACCATATAAAAAATCGCAATGGCCAAAGGTAGGAGATCGTTTGTTTGTCAAAATGAGAGCTTCAAAACACCAGTTGACAGCAAAAATCATTTCTAGATATGAGTATCGCAAATACTTAAATCCAAACACAGAATTAATTGAAGGGGAACACTATAACGCATATACATTATATTTTGTGGATGATGGGACAATCTTTACTACCGAAGAAGGGCATATCATCTTCGTCTATTACAAACATATTCGTAAAGAATTACGTTTAGGTGAAAAAGTAAATATTAAAATTACTAATGCCAAAGCAAATCACGAATATAATGGAACAATGATTGAACAAAAAGAATTAATGATGAGTCAAGATGCTGAAACAATTAAAGCATATTTAGAAGCTCATGATGGCATGATGACAATCACAGATAAATCTTCTTCAGAAGATATCTTTACAGCGTTTAAAATGAGTAAGAACGCATTTAAGCGTGCAATTGGTAGTTTATACAAAGAAAAGATCATTGTATTACATAGTGAACATATAGAATTAAAAAGAGATTGAAAATCAAATACCTCTGGTATATAATGAGTAATGATAAAATTGAAGAAATGGTGATATTATGGGGCGCAAGTTTGAAGTAAGAAAAGCAAGTATGGCAAAAACAGGGTTAATGAAAAGTAAACTGTATTCTCGTTTTGGGAAAGAAGTTTATATGTGTGCTAAAAATGGTGGAGCAAATCCAGACGCCAATTTAGAACTAAAAAGATTAATTGAAAAAGCAAAAAAACAACAAGTTCCAAGTGATGTTATCAATCGCAACATCCAAAAGGCAGAAGCTGGTGGTGGCGAAGATTATACAATGTATCGCTACGAAGGATTTGGTCCTGGAGGAATTGGAATCATTGTTGATACATTGACAGATAATGTTAATCGTACAGTCGCTGAAGTTCGCAATGCCTTTACCAAAGTTGGCTCTAAATTAGGTGTGAACGGTTCTGTCGAACATGGCTACAAACATTTATCATATGTTACCGTTAGTGGCATGGATGAAGAAGAAATCTTAGACATATTATTAATGGCTGATTTGGATATTTTAGAAATGGAAGAAGAAGATGGTATCGTTGAAATTGAAGCCAACGGATACGATGTTGATAAAATCCAAGATGCCTTAAAAGAAGCTAATGAAGCTGTTGAAATTGTTGATGCAGAAAGTGGATGGTATCCACTAGAATACATCGAATTAGATGAAACAAATCAAAAAATGTTTGAAAAATTTATGGACTTAATCAATGAATGTGATGATGTCCAAGAGATTTATCATAACGTCAAAGAAGATTAGGTAGACAATGTCTACCTTTTTTTTGTAATGTCACGTTTATAAACATTATTTTCTTACAAAGTATTTTTAATATACTTTGTAAATGCCTTAAATGCAGTTGGTATTGCATATCTTTCTACTAACTCTTCTCTAGTCACCCATATATATTGGGGTGATTTGTTTGCGGCATCGATGAGATACCCATCCATTTCCCAGATTAAGTGGCTAAAAACATGTTTGGAAGATCCAAGGTACAATTTATGTGATTTAACAACAGCTTCTTCATCATTGGGAAACTGAAACAAAGAAGCAAGTAATCCAGTATTTGGTCGCTGTTCAATCGCATATAAATTATCATATTTGTAGAGATATACATTTTTGTGAATTATGCTTCTTGTTTTCTTTTTTTGTTTGATAGGAATTTGTTCTTGAGTAGAGTGTTTGAAAGCTAAACACAAATCTCTTAATGGACAAATCATACATTTTGGAGTGCCATTTGGCAAGCAAACTGTTGCGCCGATTTCCATTAATGCTTGTGTAAAATCATTGTTTCTCTCTTCAGGAAGAAGTGATTCAACTGTTGTTCTAATCACTTGTTTTGTTTTAGGGTTTTTAATATCTTCTTTCAGTTCTAAGAGTCTTGCAAAAACCCGTAAGACATTACCATCTATAGCGGCAGCTTTTTGGTTATAGGCAATGGATAAAATTGCTTGTGAGGTATATGGCCCAATCCCAGGAAGACTTTCAAGGTCTTGTTTGTTTTCTGGAATGAATCCTTTAAAATCTCGAATGATTATTTCTGCTGTTTTCTTGATGTTTTTAATACGCGAGTAGTACCCCAGTCCTTCCCATAATTTGATTGCTTGATCTTCACTTAGATTGTGAAGCGATTCAATATTTGGTGCAATATTCATAAAATGATCAAAATATGGAACAACAGCTTCAACCCGTGTTTGTTGAAGCATGATTTCACTAATCCATACACGGTATGGAGAAGGATTACTACGCCATGGTAAAACACGAGCATGTCGATCATACCAATTGAATAATTGTGTTTGAAATGTGGATTTATTCATTAATGTTTCACCGGCCTTTCTTAACCCATTATAACAAATTTATTATGAATCAGAGTTTTTATGCTTAATGATTGAGTTTAAGTGACTTTATGATATAATCTTCATTAGATAATTTAAGGAGATTTAAACGATGAAAAAACCAATAATAATACTATTTTTCATATTTTTTGCCCAAGGAATAGTTCATAACTTAGGACATCCTGTGACACCAGATTTTGTCGGAGGATTGTATATTGATGACGCAATGTTTGGTGTATTTTTTGCATTAATGAGTTTAGGGTTAGTGATTGGTGCTCCAATTTGGGGATACTTAGGTGATAAGGGAAATCGTCGTTTTTACATCTTAATTGGATTGTTGATTTATTCATTGGGACAATATATTTTTGGTAATGTCCATAATGTTTATATTATGAGCTTAGCACGTTTTATGAGTGGACTTGGTGTCAGTGGGAGTTTACCATTATTGATGACTTATGTCATTGAACGATCTTGCACAAAAAACAAAACAAAGAATATTGGATATTCAACAGCAATGATGGCGTTAGGAGCAAGTGTTGGATACTTGGTTGGAGGGTTACTTCCAGGAATCATTTATCCCGATATTGAATCTATATCAGAATTACTGCAGTTACAACGTTATGTCAGTTCTGCTGAATTAATCTTTTTATTTCAAGCAATTATTAATGTTGGGTATGCCTTTATGGTCTATGGATTACTTGGACCTGATCCAATTAATCATGCCTTGACAAATCGTCCATCGATTATTCAAGGTTTTAAAGATATTAGTAAACTGAGTATTAATTTAAACATTTTTTTTGTAAGTTTAACCTTCGTGTCCATCGCTGCTATCAATGCTAGTAAATTCATTGAAGTATATATTTCTGATTTAGGATATGGTAGTAGTGGTATTGGTAATTTTGTCTTTGTTACTGGAATTGTCAGTATTATTGCGACATTCATTTTGGTTCCACTTGTTGTCAAGGTTCGTAAAGATTTACTGATGATGATTTTAATTAATCTCTTTAGTGCTATCATCATTTTTATCGTATTTAGAAACAACGAAATTATTGTAGCACTGTATTCATTATTTATGGTTTATGTCGTTTTCAAAGCAATCTATTCACCACTCGAACAATCCTTCATTTCTAGCTATGCTGAACCTGGGAAACTAGGGAGCATTATGGGCGTAAGACAATCATTTTTTGCGATTGGGCTTGTGATTGGTCCATTAATCGGTGGAAAGTTATATTCGATTAACCCGATCATTGTCTTTGATTTTAGTGTTGGAATGTTCCTGATTGCTTTTGTTTTATTACTCGTAATTCGCAAAAATATCTTGAAAGAAAAACTTGATAAAAAACAAATATAAATTGTTATACATTGCCATTTATGGTATAATTTTTTTTGAGGTGATTGGATGAATTTACCAAATAAGTTAAGTATGTTTCGAGTGTTTTTAGTTCCTGTTTTAGTCGTGTTATTTTATCTGGGAAGTCGAAATTTGCAACAACCTAATTTGATTGATTATTTCTTGGTCTTTGTATTTATTATCGCATCTTTAACTGATTTCTTAGATGGGTATATTGCTCGTAAATATCATATGGTGACAGTCTTTGGAAAGTTTATTGATCCACTTGCTGACAAACTAATTGTCATGGCTGCATTATTGGTGTTAAATGCTTCGGGAGTTGTTGAAGTATGGATTACAGTATTAATTTTAAGTCGTGAGTTTATAGTGACGGGAATACGTTTAATTGCGGTTGGTGAAGGTAAAGTCATTGCTGCAAGTAAATTAGGAAAATATAAAACAGCGTCAACGATGATCGCTTTGGTGTTGTTACTTGCAATACCTTACGCAACTATTCTAGGAGAAATTGGGATGTATGTTTTATATCTTGGTGTTGTTCTAACAGTTGTTAGTGGCATCGATTATTTTATTAAGAATAAGACAATTTTAACAGAATCTATTTGAGAAAATTTGAAGATATATCAGTATTATTAATGTAGTTAAATAGGAGGGTTACAATGGCAACAATTGATCGTAAAAAAGCACTTGATGGTGCGATAAAAGAAATAGAGAAACAGTATGGTAAAGGATCTGTCATGATTCTTGGTGACGAAGGAATGATTCAAAAGATTGACAGTATTTCTACAGGAAGTATTAAGTTAGATAAAGCCTTAGGTATTGGTGGGTATCCTGTTGGTCGTATTATTGAAATTTATGGGCCAGAAAGTTCAGGAAAAACAACATTAACACTTCACGCAATTGCGGAAGTTCAAAAACGTGGAGGTTATGCAGCATTTATTGATGCAGAACATGCTTTAGATCCAAATTACGCAAAAGCACTAGGTGTCGATATAGACAACTTGATTTTGTCACAACCAGACACTGGTGAACAAGCACTTGAAATCACAGAAGCCTTGATTCGTAGTGGTGCGATAGATATGGTAGTTATTGATAGTGTTGCGGCATTGGTACCAGAAGCGGAAATCAGAGGTGACATGGGAAGCAGTCATGTTGGTCTTCAAGCTCGATTAATGTCACAAGCAATGCGCAAATTAAGCGGTGTAATTAGTAAATCAAATACGATATGCATATTTATTAACCAAATCCGTGAAAAAGTTGGCGTGATGTTTGGAAATCCTGAAACAACTCCAGGTGGACGCGCATTAAAGTTCTATAGTAGTGTTCGTTTGGAAATTCGTCGTAGTGACCAAATCAAGAATGGTACTGACATCATCGGAAATCTAACAAAAATTAAAGTTGTAAAAAATAAAGTAGCGCCACCATTTAAAACAGTTGTTGTTGATATTATTTATGGTGAAGGTATTTCTCAAGTAGGAGAATTGGTTGATATTGCTGTTGAAGAAGAATTAATTGCTAAAAGCGGATCATGGTTCTCATACAATGGGGAAAAAATTGGCCAAGGGCGAGAGAATGTTAAAAAATATCTTCTAGAAAACGAAACTGTGTTAAAAGAAATTGAAACAAAAGTACGAGAAAAATTAGGTATCTAAATGATACCTTTTTTTATTGACTGTTTTGTGAAATATAATTTATATTCATTGACTTTTATAGCGCATAATTGCTATAATAGAATAGTTATAAAAACAGTCTCTACTCATAATTATGTATTATGTAAAAATAAAAAAATGGAATAGATAGAATAATAGAACGGAGGAATATAAAATGGAAGTATTTTATATCACTGCCGGTCTGTTAGTTGGAATATTTGGAGGAGTTTTCCTCGGAATGTTCGTTGGTGAGCGGGGAATTGCAAAATCCCGCGAAAAAGCAAGTCTTTTGATTGAAGAAGCTGAAAAACAAGCTGAAATGAATAAAAAACAAACTCTATTAGATACGAAAAAGGAAATTCATAATTTAAAATTAGAAGTTGATAAAGAAATTAAAGAACGTAAAAGTGAAGTTTTAGTTGTAGAGAACAAATTATTACAACGTGAACAAACACTAGACCGTCGTAGTTCTAATTTAGATAAACGTGAAACAAACTTAGATAGCAAAGAAGAAGTAATAGAGCGAAAAAAACAATCACTAGATGACAAAAACAACAGACTGGATAAGATGATAGATGAACAAAATGACAAACTTATCGAGATTTCTAGATTTACAATTGAACAAGCACGAGACTTAATCTTCAAACGAGTAGAAGACGAAATGGCCTCAGAAATCGCATCATACATAAAAGAAGAAGAAGAAAAAGCAAAACTACATGTTGACAAACAAGCAAAACATTTATTAGCATTTACACTACAAAAATACGCGCAAGAAGTTACCTCAGAACGCACAGTAAGTGTTGTTGCCTTACCTAATGACGAAATGAAGGGCCGTATTATTGGTCGTGAAGGACGAAATATTCGTACCATTGAAGCATTAACTGGAGTAGATTTAATTATTGATGACACTCCTGAAGCAGTTGTACTTAGTGGGTTTGACCCAATCCGTCGTGAAATTGCGAAACGCACCATTGAATCACTTGTAAGTGATGGTCGTATCCATCCAGGACGTATTGAAGAAATCGTTGAAAAAACAAGAGGCGAAGTTGATCGCTTTATTAGGGACAAAGGGGAAGAGGCAGTTTTTGAAGTTGGAATCGGCCGTATTCATCCAGATTTATTAAAATTACTTGGACGTTTACATTTTAGAACATCATATGGACAAAATGTTTTACGTCATAGTATTGAATGTGCATTCTTAGCTGGAAAACTTGCAGCTGAAATCGGCGAAGATGAAGTCTTAGCGAAACGTGCTGGATTACTTCACGATATTGGAAAAGCAGTTGACCACGAAGTAGAAGGATCACACATTGAAATTGGAATTAACATTGCCAACAGATATAAAGAACCACATGCTGTTGTTGATGCAATCCGTAGTCACCATGGTGAAGTTGAAGCAGAAACAATCATTGCTGTATTAGTAGCTACTGCTGATGCATTAAGTGCTGCAAGACCAGGTGCACGTAGTGAATCATTAGATTCATATATTAAACGTTTAGAGCAATTAGAAGAAATATCAAAACAACACGATGGTGTTGAAAATGCTTATGCAATCCAAGCTGGACGTGAAATTCGTGTTATTGTAGAACCAACAAAAGTTGATGACATTATGGCGTATAAAATTGCCCGTGACATCAAAGAAGAAATTGAAAATAGTTTATCTTATCCAGGAACCATCAAAGTTACTGTCATTAGAGAAACTAGAGCTACAGATATCGCTAAATAAAAGCCTTCTAACGAAGGCTTTTACAAATTAGGAGGGACAACATGGAATATTTTGATTTGTATGATAAAAACGGGGTCTCCTTACATAAAACAATGTTGCGAGGAAGTTCCAATCTTCCTGGTGAGTACCATAAAGTTGTCCATATTTGGATTAAAAATCAAGAAGGAAAATATTTGATTCAACAACGTAATAAAACAATTGATAAAGTACCCTTCATGTGGGCAATCACTTCTGGCGCAATAACAACAGGAGAAGAAAGCCTAAAGGGAGCAATCCGTGAAACAGAAGAAGAAATCGGATTATCGTTGCTACCGCATCAACTACAACTCATCAAACAATACATTGTTGATGATCCATATGCCAATCACATGATCGATGTCTACCTTGTTGAGTCTAATGTCTTGATAAAAGACTTAAAACTTGATATAAATGAAGTGAAGCAATGTGCATTTCAGTCACTCGCAACAATAAAAAAAATGATTCAAGACAACATTTTTTGGAATTATGAGGACATGTTACATGTTAATGACTATTTTCGCACACTAGAAGAGAGTGAAAAATTATGAAAGTATTATTTTTTGGTGATATTTATGGTGATAGTGGGCTTCAAGCCCTCCGTGACTATTTACCAGGGCTGAAACAAGAACACAAACCAAACCTGATTGTTGTCAATGGTGAAAACATTCACAAAGGGTTTGGCATCAACAAAGCTATCTACAAAGAACTTATGAGTATGGGCATTGCCGTGATTACAATGGGTAATCACACATTCCGCGACAAAGAACTTTTTGAGTTCATAGAAGAAGCAAATATCGTCCGTCCTGCGAATTACCCGAGTGGAGTTCCAGGTAAAGGCTATCAAACAATCAAATACAATGACAAAGAAGTTACCATCATCAATATGCTTGGTCGTGTTTTTATGGGAGATGCATTAAACAATCCATTTGAAACAATTGATCACATCTTAAATGAAGTTACTAGTGACTATATCTTTATCGATTTTCATGCTGAAGCTACCAGCGAAAAACTAGCGTTTGCACACTATGTTGACGGCCGCGTTACTGCCGTTCTTGGGACACACACGCATGTCGCAACTGCGGACGCAATGCGCTTACCTAATGGTACACTGTACATCACTGATTTGGGAATGACAGGACCTTTATATGGTATTCTTGGGGCAGATAAAAATATGATTCTTCGTAAGTTTTTAACGGGACTACCAGAAAGAATCAAAGAAGAGAAAACAACAAAAATACAAATCAACGCTGTCATCATTGACACCGATTTAAATACAATTAAAACAATTAATCTAACAAATTAGAATTCTGGTGATAAAAAATGAGCAAAGACTACGAAAAATATTTCGTTACTCCATCGATAAAAGATGCTCGTAAACGAAAACAAGAAGACACGCCAACAATCGATTTTAATGAGTATTTTAACATCAAAGGAATTGGCGCAGGAAAAACATATAAAATAGAAACCTATGGCTGTCAGGGAAACGAAGCAGATAGCGAGAAAATTAGAGGGATTTTAGAAGCTCTTGATTTTTCACAAAGTGATACTTTAGAACATGCCGATATCATTTTACTAAATACTTGCGCAATTCGTGAAAATGCTGAAAATCGAGTGTTTGGTGAACTTGGAAGACTAAAAAAAATCAAGAAAAATAATCCAGATTTAATTCTTGGAGTTTGTGGATGCATGCCACAAGAAGAAAAAGTAGTAGAACGAATTATGAAAAAATTTCAATATGTTGATTTGGTCTTTGGAACACACAATATTTACAAACTTCCAGAGTACATTGAAACCGTCCTTTTATCAAAAGAACGCGTTATTGAAGTCTTTAGTGAAGAAGGTAGCATTGTTGAAAACATGCCTAAAATTCGTGAAAACAACAAAAAAGCATGGGTTAGTATCATGTACGGTTGTGACGAATTTTGTACCTACTGCATCGTTCCATATACACGTGGAAAAGAACGTTCTAGAGACAAAGAACACATCATTAATGAAATCAATCAATTAAT
Organism: Candidatus Izemoplasma sp.; assembly: GCA_041554935.1. Lineage (GTDB taxonomy): Bacteria > Bacillota_I > Bacilli_A > Izemoplasmatales > Izemoplasmataceae > Izemoplasma. The sequence goes on along the minus strand of JBFFLJ010000022.1, from coordinate 15,858 downwards.
CAAAGATGGGTATCAAGAAGTCACATTACTTGGGCAAAATGTCAATAGTTATGGTCGTGATTTCACTGATAAAAACTATACCTTTGCGAATCTATTAGAAGATCTTCATCAACTTCCAATTGCTCGTATTCGCTTTACAACATCTCATCCTAAAGACTTTGATGACAAGACTGTTGAAATCCTTGCTAAAGGCGGAAATTTAATGCCGTACATCCATTTACCTGTTCAATCAGGAAGTAATGAAGTGTTGAAACGAATGAACCGCAAATACACCAAAGAATCGTATCTACGTCTTGTTAATAAAATCTATGAGTTAATTCCTCATGCCTCATTAACAACGGATATTATCGTTGGTTTTCCAGGCGAAACAGAAGAACAGTTTCAAGAGACTCTAGATTTAGTCAAAGCATGTCGCTTTGAAGGAGCATACACATTTGTCTATTCTGCTAGAGAAGGAACTCCAGCCGCTTCATATGAAGATGAAACACCATTTGAAGTTAAAAAAGAGCGACTATTTAAACTGAATAAAATTGTCAATGATGGGTATCAAGTTGGAACAAAACGCTTTGAAGGAAAAATCGTCAATGTCCTAGTTGATGGAGTCAGCAAGCATAACGAACAAATACTTGCAGGTTACACCGAAAACAACAAACTCGTTAACTTCAAAGGGAATCAGTCATTAATTGGCACAATCGTCCCTGTGAAAGTAACTGTCGCAAAAACATGGTTTATGCATGGTGAGACCATTGACTAAACTTCAAGAATTGATTAATGAAATAAAAAAAGACGCAAATATTCAAAGATTTCAACAACTTGAAAAGATAATTGACCAGGATGAAAATCTTAAAATTCAACATAGTAAACTACTCAATATTCAAAAAAAATTAGTGCAATCAGAATACTATAAAAGCGCTAATTTAGAGACAATAAAGGCTGAATATGAAACAGTATACAATACCTTAATAGAACACGTTTTAATGAGTGAATACCTTGATTTATTGCAGTCAATTAATGATGATTTACAACTAATAGAACGGATTATAACAGAAGAAATAAATATGGATTTTGACTAGATGGTCAAAACTCCATATTTTTTTATTGATTAGTGGGAAATGCCTTTTTTAAGCAATTTCCTATTGATTTTATCAAATTCTTAATGTATAATATATATTGAAGTATAATTTTTAGAAATGGAGTGATATTATATGGCTAAAAATAGACGAGGTAAAGATGAATTTATCTTCCTATACTCGAAAAAAGTAAAAATTAATAAACTTGTGGAGTCGTTTACAGTAATTCCTTCGAACGAAATAGTCAAGTATTTAAAAAACAAGGAAATTTATTTACCTTATTATCTACATAAAGCATTGATTCGCAAGAACATTGCACCAGCAATTGCTAACGCAGACAGTTCAAACAAGTTTTCTGATGAAATGAAGTTCCGTCTAAAATATTTTGACCAATTCACAATTTTCCAATTAGAACGCTTGGCTTCAGGATATCAATTAAACATCAATGTAAATGAATACAAAAAAGATTTCTGGGATATTATTGTCCGTAATCGTACTGAACTTGGTATTAATAACTTAGAATTTGTTAAGCTTCAAAACTTAGCATTAAAATATGCCAAAGAACCTCAAGAAACATTCCAAGCAATGCGTGATAATTTTGATGAAGTGTTCTTTGAACCTGATGAGTATTTTAATGGAACAAGAATTGAAGAAGCAAAAGAAGTACTGAATGCTGCAACAACGTTGACAGAAATTCGTGATCTTGGAAAACTATACAATGTTGAAATCCCAAGACGTATTAACAAAAAGCAATTGATTGATATTGTTTCAATCAAATTGAATTTTGATGAGGAGAAAACCGAAGAACTATCTAAAAAATCAATCTTAGAAATTGAACGTTACGCAAAACGTCGTAAAATTGATGTTTCTATTGAGTTAAAGAAAACAGATATGATTGAATACATTCTCATTAAGATGCCAAAAAAAGTAGCACCAATGTATACCAACAGTTTAAAAGTATTTGCGGGAATGAATATTGAAGAATACCTCTATAATTTAAAATTCGCAGAGATTTCCAAAAAAGTCGCAGAAGTTCGTAAGAAAAGATTGTTTAATTTTGCAATAATTGCTGGTATAATTGTTGTATTAGGGGGAACTGCAGCAATCTTCTTACTACTATAACAAACAGGTGATACAATGGAACAACTAGATAAATCACAATATACGCCAATGATGCGTCAATATTTAACCATAAAAGAAGACTATAACGATGCTATAGTCTTTTTTCGACTTGGGGATTTTTATGAAATGTTCTTTACTGATGCATTTCTTGCTAGTAAAGAGTTAGAAATCCAACTGACTGCTCGCGATGCTGGAACAAAAGAACGTGTTCCCATGTGCGGTGTTCCTCATCATGCAGCCGATGCCTATATTGAACGTTTGATTTTAAAAGGCTATAAAGTAGCCATTTGTGAACAAGTAGAGGATCCAAAAGATGCCAAAGGAATCGTCCGTCGCGATGTCATTCGTTTAATCACACCGGGAACCTTTATGGAAGGGAAAAGCGAAGATTCTAGTTACTTAGCTAGTATCGGCATTAATATCAATAACTACACCATCAGCTATTTAGATTTGGCGACTGGGGATAGTTATAGTATGACTTTGCCAAAAGATTTAAATATTTTAGTAAATGAATTATTACAAATATCACCAAAAGAGATTATCATAAGCAATTTCTTTGATGAAACCCATTTAGAAAAGTATATTCAATCAGAAGGTGTTGTCGTTTCAATCAACAATGATACCGATGTGAGTGATGTTTTTCTTCACTTATACAAACATCTACCAACCAAAGAGGAACAAAAAACATATAAACGATTGTTAAACTATATCGTAAAAACCCAAAAACGAGAATTAATGCATCTCAAAGAAGCAGTCTTATTAGAGGCAAGTTCATATTTAAAAATGGATGCCAATACAATTAAAAATTTAGAATTAACAGAGACATTACGCCAAAATAATCGCATTGGTTCTTTGTTCTGGCTCATTGATAAATGTGAAACAGCACTAGGGAGTCGTTACTTGAAAAAACAAATCTTACGACCACTTGTTAATAAAGAAACGATTGAAACAAGATACGATACAATCGATATCTTAAACAAAGAATTTATCATCAAAGGAGAACTCAAAGAACTTCTCCAAAATGTTTATGATTTAGAACGCATTGTAGGACGAGTAAGTTATGGTAATACCAATGCCAAAGACTTAGTCCAATTACGTCGTTCCTTAGATGTGATTCCTACCTTGAAAATAAAACTCAAAGAACTAAAAACAAAACATACAACATTTTTATGCAATAGTTTAAATGCCTTAGAAGAACTCGTTGCTTTACTTCATAAAGCCATTACTGATGATCCACCCCTGACAATCAAAGAAGGGGGCATCATCAAAGAAGGATTTAACCAGCAATTAGATGAAATTAAAAACGCATCATTAAACATCAAAGATTGGTTAGAAGAACTTGCCGAAACAGAACGCCTTAGAACGGGAATTAAAAAACTAAGAATAGGCTATAACCGTGTCTTTGGATACTATATTGAAGTTCCCAAAGGACAAGTTGACAATGTCTTAGATGAATATGGGTACACACGAAAACAAACACTGTCAAACAGTGAACGTTATATAACCGAAGAACTGAAACAAAAGGAAACAATTATATTATCTAGTGAAGAAAAAAGTATTAAACTAGAGTACGAACTATTTTTAGAAGTTCGGGAACAAGCAAAAGCTCATATCGCTTCCATCCAAAAAAATGCCAACATCATTAGTGAAGTAGATATGATGATTGCCTTAAGTATTGTTTCGGAAGAACTAAATTTAATCAGACCAACATTATCCACAAAAAAAGCAATTCATATTGAAGAATCACGTCATCCAATTGTCGAAAAAGTACTTCGTGATGATGTCTTTGTTCCAAATGATATTATGATGGACGCTAAAACCGATATCTTATTGATTACAGGTCCTAATATGAGTGGAAAATCAACCTACATGAGGCAAATGGCAATTACGACAATCCTTGCTCAAATTGGTTCTTTTGTTCCTGCCAAAAAAGCAATCCTTCCTGTTATTGATCAAATCTTTACTCGCATCGGGGCTGCTGACGATTTGGTAAGTGGAAAATCAACGTTTATGGTTGAAATGCTAGATGCCAATAACGCGATCAAAAATGCCACAGAGCATTCTTTGATTTTATTTGATGAAATCGGTCGTGGAACAGCAACATACGATGGTATGGCCTTAGCTCAAGCGATTATCGAATATATCCATGAGAAGATTCATTGTAAAACAATGTTTTCAACACATTATCATGAACTAACCGACTTACAAGGTTCATTAGAAAAATTAAAAAATGTTCATGTCAGTGCCAAAGATGATCAAGGTAAAATCATCTTCTTACACAAAGTAAAAGAAGGCCCGACCGATAAATCTTACGGAATCAATGTCGCTTCGCTCGCAGAATTACCACCAGGACTTATTGCTCGTGCAAAAAAAATCTTAAATGATTTGGAATTTCAACATCAAAAACTCAGTGACGATGTCGCAATTAATCTATTTAACTTTGATGAGTTTGAGTTTGTTGAACCAGAACCAGTAAAAAATGAGATTATCGAAGAACTAAAAGGTATTCAAGTAGATGAATTAACACCTATTGAAGCCTTGAACCTCCTGTATAAAATCATTAATAAATTGTAAAGATTCTTTGAATTTCTTTTGGTAAATTAACTTCAAGGTTGACGCTTTTACGATAGGGATAGTAAGCATCTGAAAATACGTCACAACATCCGAGGAATACACATTATGATAAATCTAGAAAAAAAGAACATAAGAAAACAACTTGCCCCAATTGATTCTTTCTACGGAACATGGGTCGTTCAGTTAATCGACAATAAATATTATGTTTATGAAGCTGAGCACACCACAGAAAAGACTTATGAAGATAAAATATTGGAAAAACGAGAAGTCTTTGACGAAACGTGGCAAAAAACGTATCAACGAATTACTACTCGATATCCAAGTTATAAAGTGTATATCGATGAATTTGTTCAGGGATTTGAAAGTCTTGTTTCAGGTGAAATTAGTTCCTTGAGACATAAATCCCCATGGATGAGTAAAGCCGGTGAAATCTTTTGGGTCCATGATCAATTACGAGTGGTTGAACGTGAAGCAAATGGCAAAGCCAAACTAATTATTGGTTCGTCATTTGATGTCTCAAAATCAAGAGAGTATTTAGAAACAATTGATGAATTATCCAAACAAAATATTAACCTAAATATCGCGAATAGACGCGCAGTAGGACTCGCAAAAATGCTTGTATGGCGAATGGAATTCGAAAATGATAAAGTCCCAGAATTTGTCTATGTCAATGATCAATACTTAGAAGTATTGGGCCTTGATTTTGTCAAAGAAAATACCATTCTGTATAACGACCTTATTCGCACGAAATTCCCTGATGATGAGGGTCAAAAATCAATGGGAGATTTATTAAATACATTTCGAGAAGCAAACAAGGATAATACCCTTAATTTTTTCACTCATTTGGTAAAACATCAAAACTTAAAAACAAAAGATTCGGTTTATCTGAAACACTTCTCAAGTGTTGAAGAACGATTCCCAGATGGAAGGGTAAAAGTAGTTGGTGGATATATTCTCAACATAACTGACAATTACAAAATCACTAAACAAAACGAAAAACTCCAACTTGAGAACATCAAATTAGCCCGTGCAGAACGCCTTGCCATTAAATCAGGTAAAGTAATGGTATGGTTTTTAGATAACGAAGATGATGAATCAAATAAATTCTTTTATGGAAATGATTTATTATTTGATGTCCTAGGGTTGAAACGTTATTCCAATAACAAGTTTTCTCTTGATGAGTACGAACAAACAATCTATGTTGGAGACGAAGAAGGACAAAGATTAAGAGACAATTATTTCAATGCTGATCAAAGAATGATTAACAATGAAGCTGACTTTTATGAAAAACTTTTGGTGAAACACCAAAATTTAATCACAAAAGAAATTGTCTATTTAGAACATACATTTGAAGTGGAAGACCGCTATGATGATGGAGCATTACGAACACGTGGGGGATTCTTTACCAACGTTACAATGGAAATCGAGATTAGAAAAAGAAATCAATATCTCATTCAATATGATGCGATGACTGATTTATTAAACAGAAACTCTTTTGAACAGTTTACTAAATCTCCTAATATGCCAGAAAGTTATGCATTAATTATCACTGACATTGATGGCCTCAAATTTATGAATGATGCTTTTGGTCATATTTTTGGCGACAAAGCCATCAAATATGTCTCAAATGTTTTGAAAGATATATTTGGGAAAAATTCAAAGATATATCGGATTGGTGGCGATGAATTTGCGGTAATTTGTGATGAAACAAATGATGCAATCATCTTCAACAATATTTCACTAGCCAGAGAACGTGCGTCAAGATATGAACTTACGAAAAATTTTAAAGTGAATATTTCTATTGGATATGAAATTAGTCATAATGACGCAAGAACTTTTTCAGAAATATTTATTGACGCTGAAAACTTAATGTACCGCAGAAAGTTATCCGAACGAAGCAGTCGTAAATCAAAAACAATGGATACCATAATTGAAACATTAAACCAAAAAACAGAAGAAACCAAAGACCATTGTTATCGTTTGGGTGAATCAGCTATTTTATTAATGAAGAGACTGGGATTAAATCGAGTCACTGATCATGACGATATGAGATTACTTTGTAACGTTCATGATATTGGAAAAATCACCATCTCAGAAGATCTTCTTTCAAAATCAGGCAAACTCACCTCAGAAGAATATACAAGAATAAAAAAACATGCCGAAGCAGGGTATAAAATCGTTAAAAATATTGTTGATTCAGATCGCATCGCATTTGGCGTTCTCCATCATCATGAACGCTATGATGGTTCAGGTTACCCTTTTGGATTAAAAGGGGAAGAAATCCCGTTATTTTCACGAATTATTAGTATCTGTGATGCATACGATGTCATGCGTTATGGTCGAGCATACTGTTCTCCTAAAACAAATGAAGAAATGATTGCTGACTTACAGCATAATGCAGGAACACAATTTGATCCTGAATTTACAAAAGAGTTTATTCAATTGATCAAAGAATCAAAAATATAATATTAAGTTACGATATTTGAAGCAAAGGAATACAAAAGGATGGTAATAAACACAAAATATTCGTGTGTTTATTACCATCCTTTTTTTAATTATTACCTAATTATTTGTTGGGATTGGAGTTGGAATTAAAGTCGGTTGACTTATAATATAGTTATAGGCTTCTACACCATTTTTGTATAATACTACAGAAAATTCATAGTCTCTACTAAATGGAACTGTGGTTGGGTCTTGTAAGTTTTCAAAGTTTTGATTTAAAGTGAAACTAACCAATTCATTTGTATTTCTACGTACCTCTAAAGTAATTTCCTGTGTAACGCCACTTAAATCATAATCAGCAGTATCTAACCAATACATTGCCATAAAAATCTCAGGCGCATTTACTTGTAAAGCTTCAAGATCCACTTCAATTGTGAAAGTATAGGTATCAATTTCAATTGTTTCACCTAACAGGTCTCCACTAAATACTGACTCTTCAATGTCATTAATGATAATATTATTCTCAGTATCTCTTACCGCATACTCAATAACTCCTACTGCGACATCAATAAATTTATAAAAATTGAAATAGTTATCATTACCTTTTAAATAGGCATATGCATCTCTTTCACCAAACAGATAAAGACTATCATCTTCTAGTGTATCTAGACCTATTAGAACATCAGAGGCGACAGAGCAATTTGGATTATCATTACCACATTCGTAGTAAATAGGATAATAAAGAGCTTCATTATCTTCATTTAGTCTAACTTCAACATAATTCATGTATCTATAATCCATGTCTCCTTGATTGTATCTTAAGATAATTGTGTCGTAATAATCTTCCATATTTAATGCGATTAGTTTATCATGATCTGTACTGATCACATGGAAAACTGCTGATTCAGAACCTTGCAAAGATGCCATTGTATCTGTTAGTAATATTGTTGCATCTCCCTCTGAAATACCATCACAACCAGCGAGTAAAAATGTAAAACTAAGCATAAAGACAAGCAATATTTTTTTCATTTTATCTCTCCTCCTATATGCTAAATTATATTCGATAATTGTGAATTTTTAATGAATTACTGAGCTTTTAAAATAAAAGAAATCATGATATCGAAATTAAGAAACCGAATCAAAATGAAACCAAAGGAGAATCAGCTTAGAATGTTAGCTACAATATGTAAAAATCGTGTCTTTTTCCTTGAAATTTGGTATAATCTACATGGAAACCTTTATCGTTAGAATCTTGATTAGTTTTCTTGATTCTTTGAAAAAAAATCCAAATATTGCATTACTTAAAGGAGTGAATGTCAATGTATCAATACGCGTCTAATATAACATTTTTATATTATAATGATTTAGAATATGGTAGCCGATTTATCGAAGAAGTATTCCAATTAACATTGGTGATGGACCAAGGATGGGCCAAAGTATACCAAATAAATGAAACCTCGTTTGTGGGAGTTGTTAGATTAACTGAGAAAACAGAATATCAAGGTAACACACTCATTAGTTTTAATACAAGAGACGTTATTGAGGAACATGATCGAGTTTCTTCATTAGATGTCTATCACTTAACAGAAATCAAACATTTTGAAGATATCCCATTAAACTCGTTTTTCTTCAAAGATGCAGAAGGACATGATTTTGAAATACAACAGTTTTTAAATCCAAGAGATATAAAGATATTTGGTTGAATCGAAAGCTCGATAAAGAACCTTTTGTCTGCACAACAAATATCATCATCTAGAGGGAGATTATAAAGAAAGACTCTCACCTTTATGATATGCGATTATGAAGCCCCCTCTTCAAATTGGGTTTCTCAAATCAGTGATTGGAGTTATCGTTCTGACTATAAGTATAGAAGTCGTTTACTGACTTCTATTTTTATGGTAAAATTAGATAGAAATGAGGCGATAAAATGTTTACTAACAGTGAGTTTGAATTAATACAAAAAGAGTTTATGGAAGTCCAAAATACACGTGGGAAAAAACTCCGTAAAATATGGGGTGTTTTGTTACTGGCAGTCATCGGTATTATTCTGCTTTTTCTTTTCATTTTCCCAAATCAATTCTTATCAAGTGATACTGCATGGATATTACCGACATATGGTGGAATAGCTCTTGTAGCGACAATAATTGGATTTTTAATTTCATTAGTGTTTATAAGTGAAAAACCATATTTTGAATCAGTTTATCCAAAAATAATTCAAAAGATTAATCAGATTGAAGATCTATATCTTGAATACGAAGCTTATCCAAAAACAGGAAAAGAGTTCAACATAAACGGCGGTTTATTCACAAGATTTGCCAGTGTTAGAACAAAGCGGAAAATCGAAGGATATACCGAAGAACAACATAAATATTCAATCTATGATTGTACCATGACGACTTCTTCGGGGAATAATCAACAAACGCATTTTGATGGAACATATTTTCTTTTAAGAAAAACAACAAATACTACCTTACAAGTTCGATCAAATGGTTCACCGAAATTTAAAGGTGTTAAATTTACACTCCAAGAAGGCTCTTCAAATTTAAAAGTATATAAGAAAACCGAAGAATCAGTTAACAGTATTGATCATTTATTCATTCGTTTTATGGAACAATTAGCTGAAAATCCAAATCATAAACGAGTGTATTTAAGCGTTACAGGAGAAGAAATTCATTTGGGCTTATGGTTTAAAAAAGATCCGACTCGTCGACAAAAGACCTTTAATATAGATGTCTTGAATAACTATGCAAAATACTTTTTAAGTGAATATGAGTTATGTAATAAGATAGATAGTATTGATAACTACTAATAATACAAAAATTAACAAAAGCCATATCATAGGGGTGATAAGATGATTGATGATAAATCACTATTTACATCTCAAATAACATTATCCTTAAAGCACTCCAAAAAAAAGATTGGAACGGAAGTAGTCAATTTAATTATCTAAAAATATCAACATGTAAGACAAATTATCATTAAAAATGATCAACCAGAAAATAAAAATGATATTTGTTTCAGCAAATATTGTTTGATATTGAAACTTGATTATGATAGCATATATAAGGTTAATTATAAATAACGGAACTATTATTTGAAATAAAGAAGAATTTGAACTGCGAATAACAAGTAAATATTACAACACGGAGGACAACATATGAATCAATCAGAGAGCAAATATATACAAGATCTGATTCTGAAAGCAGAAACTGCAGAAATGCATAACACAGAAGATGCAATTCAAATCTCTCTAAATTTATTCGAGTTACCAGGATTACAAGAATTCCCACTTGAAGCTGCAAAAAACATTGTTCGAATTGGAAGATGTTTATGGATCAAAGGGGATTACGATAAATCGATTGAATATTTGGAAAAAGCATTAACGTATTGTGATGAAGTAAATGAGACATTTGCAATGGTTGATGCATTAATTGTTTTAGGTAATGTGTATAAATCGATGGAATGGTTTAATAAATCTTTGACATATTATGAAAGAGCATTAATGATTGCCGAAGAACACAACATTGATGTATTGATTTCGAAAATATACAATAATATTGGGGCACTCCATGAAGAGATTAGGAACTACAGTGTAGCGCTGGAATACTTTAAAAAATGTTTGGTAAAAGCTCAGGAAATCCAAGATGAATATGTCATTGCAATTTCATATTTGAATATCGGTCATATTCAGATTATCTTAGAGAATTACGAAGAGGCGAAACGATTTATTAAAATTGGCGCAGATTATTTAGAGAATAATAATCGCTCAATTTCGATGGCACATTCTTGTTATATGCTTGGAATAATTTCCAAACAAGAACAACAATATCCAGAAAGCATTCAATATTTCGTCAAAGGAATTGATTATGCTGAACAAGGGAAAGATTCTTCAATATTATTTCGGTTACATTTAGAAATCGCTGAAGTATATATTCTAATTAACAAAATTGAAATTGCCGAAACAATTTACGAAGAAGCACTACGTTTGGCTCAAAGAATTGGTATGAATACGATGTTGGCAAGTGTATATGAAAAAATGGCATTGTATTATCAAAAAATAAATGTATTTGAAAAATCGATTGAGTATTACAATAAGTACCTCATTATCAATCAAGAAATCGAAGATAATCGTATGGATGAACGTCGAAAAAGTATTGAGTTTCAATCAAAATTAAAAGAATCCAAAGAGGAAACCAAAATATTCAGACAATTATCAGCTAAATTAGAGAAAAGTTATAATAACATGCGAATATTGAGTGAAATTGGACAAAGTATGACATCAACCCATCAAATTGATGATATCTTTAAAAAATTATACGAAAATGTAAATTATTTGATGACCGCAGACTCTCTTACTTTAGGATTATTTAATCCCGAAACAAATCTACTAGAATTCAATCTAAGCATTGAAAAAGGTGAATACTTAGAAGCTTATTCTATGGAATTAGATCATAAAAACAGTTGGACAGTTTGGTGCTATATCAATAAAAAGACAATCAGGATTAATGATTTTGAAAGTGAATATAGTGATTACATTGAAGACGTCGGTGAAAGTGACGGAGATAATATGAATTCCGCAATGTTTACACCTTTAATTGTGGAAGATGAAGTCATTGGAGTATTTACTGTCCAAGCAGAAAAAAGAAATTCATATACAGAATCAGATGAGGTATTATTGTTTACCCTGAGTTCTTATTTGGCAATAGCGATTAAAAATGCCGCTAAATCAAAAGAACTAGCGAAGTTAAACACAATCTTGAAAATCAAATCTGAAGTAGACGGATTAACCGGAATCGCAAACCGCAGATTGTTTGATGAGAAGTATAATGAAATGTGGGAAGCGGCAGTAAATAAAAAAGAAAATCTTACAATTATGATGATGGATATTGATAATTTTAAAGACTTAAATGATCAATATGGCCATTTAATTGGAGATGAAGTTCTTAAATCTGTAGGTAAATTACTTGAATCAGAGAAGAATGAGTATGATTTTGTTGCCCGTTATGGTGGCGACGAATTTGTAGCGATATTCCCTTGTACTACAAAAAGCAAATTTATGGAATTTGATACAAAGTTTCGAGAAAAATTACGTAATCTTAATATTACACTTAATATCGATTCACAAATCAATGTTTCTATGGGCGTGGCATTAACTATTCCATCAGAAGCAGATGAAGCAAAAAACCTCATATACTCAGCAGACGAACAATTATATTCTAGTAAAGCAAATGGTAAAAAGAGAACCTCAATCGTTACTTTGTAATGTATCACCATTAAAAGATTAAAGAGATGTTTGTAGACACAAAAAGAAATCTGTGTTTAAAAACATCTTTTTTTGCGTTAAATATGCGAAATACTGACTATAACATTGAACCGTTTTTTATGGAAATATTTAAACCCTTACAGATGAAAATGCAACCGACAGTTGATTGTATTGTACTGATATATCTAATATTATTAAAGTAAGTTATAAATCGTGAGGTGAAAGATGAAAAGTGTTGTTAGAATGAAGGATGTATTTAAGTTTCATATAGGCGTATTTAGAGAAGATAAAGAAATGTTTATGGTATGGGTATTTATTTTAAATATGATAATTACCGGGGCAATCCCATTAGTAGCAGTTATTTTACCAAGATATATCATTGACTCAATCAGTACAGGAGAATTAAAGACGACGTTGACCTTTGTTTTAATATTTGGAATTGTATCTATGACATTATCAATTATTAGTATAAGGTTCAAATCTATCGCAGAAGGTAGATTTCAAGCAAGTGCTTCAAGACGAAAAAAAAATTACACAGAAAAATTTCGAAATGTATCTATGTCACATTTAGAGGATGCTAATTTCCACGCAAGAAGGAATGAAGCATTTGATACAATGCGTTATGCAAACAGAGGGTATCATGGAACATTATTAATTGTGTATAATCAAATGCCAGAAATATTTAGTATTGTTGGTTTTATTATCATTTTAGGATTTTTTAATCCGTGGATTATTGTTGTTTCTTTTGCTTGTGCGATTATGCAATTCTTTATGGCTTTAAAGGCAAAAGAGTTTGTTGTTAACCATTATGAAGAATTGGTTGAGAAACATCGAGAAAGTATCTATTACTACGATGTCGCACACGACTTTGCCTACGGAAAAGATATTCGAATCAATAATTTAAAAAATTCATTGTATGATCGATTTCTTCAGAAGACAAACCAGTTTCTAGCCATCTTAAAGAACAAAGATTTACATGAATACAAATACAATATTTTTGATGTTATTTTTTTATTAATCACACATGGTTTTGCATATTATTTAGTCGTAAAAGAATATTTCGCAGGAACCATTTCATTAGGAGCAGTGGCAATGACGATCATGACTGTTTTAGCTATATCGATTAAATTACAAGAAACGTTTAAAGAAGTTGCAAGATTAAAAGAAGAAACAGCTAGAACAAAAAAATATATCGAGTTTTTCCAAGATGAATATCATAGCGATCGCAATGATGGAGCGGTTTGTGAAGGCGATGAAATGAATATCGAATTTCAGAACGTCAGTTTTAAATATCCATCAAGTGATCAATATGTACTAAAAGATATCTCTTTTAAGATATCAAATCAAATCAAAACTGCTTTAGTAGGAATTAACGGGAGTGGGAAAACGACAATAGTTAAATTACTGTGTGGATTCTATATACCAAGTAAAGGCAATATCTTAATTAATGGTATTAATACCAAAGATATGAACATTAATGAATATCAAAAGCAAATTGCAGTTGTCTTTCAAGATGTAAATCTATATGCCGGAACAATCATAGAAAATATCACAGGACCTGAACCAACTCTTGAAGAAAAAAATAGAGCAATGGCTGCCTTAACTCAAGCAGGATTACTTGATAAGATAAAAGGATATGAAAAACAGGAAAATCAAATTCTTTTAAAAGTAATCGATCAAGAAGGTGTTGATTTTAGTGGTGGAGAAGCACAAAAACTAGCAATCGCCAGAGCAATCTACAAAGAAAACACAAAACTGATTATTCTCGATGAACCAACAGCTGCGCTAGATGCTTTTGCTGAAAAGAGAATCTATGAACAATTTAATGAATTAGTAGATAATCAAACAGCAATCATGATTTCACACCGTTTGGCTAGTACAAAATTTTGTGACAACATCATCTTCTTAGAAAATGGCGTCATCCTTGAAGAAGGTAATCATGAGCAATTAATGAATCTAGAACATGGGAAGTATCAAAATATGTTTACGACTCAAGGAAAATATTATCAAAATGAAGGAGAGAAAACTCATGTCTAAATCAAATATCTATCGATTGTTCAGATTGACATTACATTTATCAAAACGATTTTACATCTTATCTTTTCTCCATGCGCTAGTAATGGCCGCAAAAGCAATAGTTGGTGTATATGGACTAGCACTGATTATTAATGGGTTAATTAGCAATGATATGGCAAATGCTCTAATGTATGCTGGAATAGTTGTTGGCGCAGAAGTCATTTTAAAATTTTTTGAGCTTACATTAAGTACTCATGTTGAAATTGCCCATGATCAATTAGAACATAAAGTACGCGCAAGCATTGCCTTAAAATTGATGACAGTTGAATTTAAGTACCTAGAGAATCCTGAATATCTTGACGCTGCTGACAAAGCAAAATTTGCCATTGAAAGCTTTGATGCATTAAATGTCTTTTTGAGACATTTAATTGGGTTGGTTACACAATTTGTAACAATTGTATCTTTGATATCATTGATTATCGTGTTTAATCCAATTATTTTGGTCCTAATCTTGGTAGGATTTACCTTTCACTTCATCATGTCACAAATTACATCTAAAAAACAAATTGCATATTATAAAGAATTGGGACCAATTAATCGAAAAACAAACTACTTTAATAATGTTGTTACTGATGCCCGTTACCAAGGGGACTTTAGAATGTATCATGTTGGTGATTTAATCTATAATAAATTTCATGGCTTTTTAGATAAAACATGTAACTACATTATCTATTTCAATAAACAGTTAGGAAAATACCAAACATATTACGTAATTATTAACTACCTACAAATTATCGTAATTTATGGCTTTGTAGCATACATCTCAATATCACAAGATCTTGGTGTTGGAACGTATATCTTGCTTACCGCAAGTGCGATGAAAATATCGTCGGCATTTGATGGATTCGCAAATCGTTTCATTCAAATTAGGAAAAATGTAGTTTTGCTTGAACCAGTCTTTGAGGTGTTAAATATGGAAGACGGAATCACAGCTTCAGAAGGCGGATATGAATGTGGTCCATTTGAGTCATTAGAATTCAAAAATGTGACATTTTGTTATCCTGACACAGAAAAAATAATCCTAAATAATATTTCATTCAGAATTGATTCAGGCGAAAAAATTAGTATTGTGGGAATCAATGGTGCTGGAAAAACAACAATTGTCAAATTGATTAGTAGATTTTACACTCCAGAATCAGGAGAAATTTTATGGAATCGGATAAACATCAATGAGTATAATTACCAATCTTACATCAAAGAGCTTAGCGCTGTGTTCCAAGATTTTAAATTATTCGCATTAACGATTAGTGAAAATGTCGATTTAGAAGAAACAAATAAAGAAAAAATTAGACAATGTTTGTATCAAGTTGG
>JBFFLJ010000021.1:0-28957 GCA_041554935.1 Candidatus Izemoplasma sp. | reverse complement strand
TGATTGTATTCTTTCCCATGTTTCTTTGTGTACAATGTGTAGAAATCAGTGATATTGTATTTTAATCTATCAGCCAATTGAATTACAACATTGTTTGGTATCTCTGCTGCGCCACGAAGATATCGCTTATATTGACTCAAAGAAATTATTTCATCAATTAAGTCTAATCTTGTTAATCCCCTCTCAATCCTTATCCCATCAATAAATAATGCAAAATCTCGAGAAAAAGTTTCCAATTTACTCTCTCCTTTCAAATGGGTCATATGTGGCCTTTATTTATGTTTTGAAGTATATTAGAATACAGTCAAGGAGTTGATATATTATGAAAAAAGCAATCGCAATCGTATTAACAATCGCATTATTTGTATTTGGAACTTCATTGATTGGTGTTTCAGCAAGTAGCGAAGATTTACCAGATGCTCATTTACCAATCATTACAGGGTAACTATCAGTTATTATACTAGAATAATCTCGTTTTTTAAAGTTATTATCATACAAATAGCTTTAATTATTTTCCTATATGCAAAAATTAAGAGGCTCTGCAGTTTCTTGGGGCTTTTATTATGCTCGAATTTAGAATGTAATAAGGAGGAGTTTATATGACAAGAATACAAGAATTAGAAATCGAATATGATGGAATGTTAGGTACAATTAAGCAGTACTCGTGCGATCCGTATGTTATCAGTTATCTAGACAGACTAAAACAGGGAATTCTCGATAAGAGAGAAGACACGATTCGCATCATGATTTTAAAATTGAATGAATGGTATGAAGAGAATATCTTTGATATCGAAACTAATAGATGGGTAATTAATGTTGATTCACATCATAAAACCCAAAGATTATTACAAGAATTTTCGTTAAAATTTTAATTAGGCTTTAAAAGAGGAATTAGATTCCTCTTTTTATTTTGATTATTTCATCAATGATTTTACCGTAATTATTAATCAATGTATCCATTGTTATTCCGTATCCTTATTATGAAATGATATTGTGATTTCTTTATGGAATATTGCAGCAATATTATTTTGATATTCTACGGTTTTATCGGGTTCATTGAGTGTGTGTAATAAAGCGTAAAGTCTTTGAAGTGTTTCAAGTGCTTTTGTATCTTGGTTTAATTTATTGTGAGATAAAGCTTTAAAGAAGAATAATTGGTGTAATGTATTAAATAACTTTAATCTCATACATTCTTTTATCCCCTTATCACTAATTTCTAGTGCTTGCTCGTACTGTTTGAAAGTTCCAAGTGATTGAGCAGTAGAAGCATATAGTGAAGGTAAAAAGGATTCTGATAAGCCTTTTTCTGGAAGATTTTCATTTAATAAGAATTGATATAAAAATTGCGCAATTGTATCATCTTCTAATTTAGAATAATGGAGATTCAAAATGACGAGAACATTTAATTCAATAAAGTTAAGAACTTCATAATCCAATATTCTTGGATAATGAATCAACTCTTTTAATTGATTCACCGCATCTTCTTGAGATATTTTATGAAGTTGACGTTCTAAATCAATTTTTAGATACTGATAAAAAAGTTTTGTATAATCTGATTCAATATCTTCTAAATTGATTTCTAAAAGAATTTGATATGCCTTCTCATCTGAATTTGCTTGCATTAAATTGTAAACATTGTGAAGAACGGTATATCTGCCCTCTCCACGGTATCTTGATATTTCACGAACAGTGAAATAATCTAAACTAAGACGATCAATTAATTTACTTAATTTATCATTTGATACATTGACTTCTTCATTGATAAAACGTTGATAATTTCGAATACTCATAACCTCTTCACAAAGGTTTTCTCGAGACATTTTGCGTTCTTGACGTAATTCATCAATGATTTTCCCTAAACTTTGATTAATCATGAATATCCCCCTATTTGCGTTTTCTACCTAGACCTATTCTTTCATTAAATTTACTAATTTTTTGATTTGCGACAATGGTTGCTCGATCACGACCTTGATCAAGAATGTCATCTAACTCTTTGGAGTTGAGAAGCTTATAATAACGTTCTTGAATTGGTTTGAGTTCTAGATACACGATTTTACCGAGATCCTCTTTGAAATCTTTATATCCTTTCCCCTCATAACGTTGTTCGATCTCTTTAAATGAACTACCTTCAATCACAGAATAAATGGTCATCAAATTTGAGATACCTGGACGGTTTTCAGGGTCATACTGAACGGTCCCTAGTGAATCAGTCATTGCCGATTTGATACGTTTCTTAATCGTGTTTTCATCATCTAGTAGATTGATTCGAGATTTATCATTGTCATCAGATTTGCTCATTTTAATGAGAGGATCAGTTAGACTTTGAATTTTTGCACCTACCTCAGCAATCAGTGGCTGCGGAACAATAAAAATATCATTATAACGATTGTTGACTCTTTGTGCAATATCTCTAGCAAGTTCTAAATGTTGTTTTTGATCTTGCCCAACAGGAACAAAATTCGCATCATATAGTAATATATCAGCAGCCATCAACGTTGGATATGTAAACAACCCTACACTGATTCCTTTTTCTTGTTTCTTAGCTTTTTCTTTAAACTGCGTCATTCGCTCTAATTCCCCTATATAGGAATTACATTGGAGTAAATAGGCAAGTTGTGAATGCGCCGGAACTTCTGATTGAATGAATAAGTTCACACGCTTCGGATCAAGACCACATGCAATATAAAGAGCTGCTAATTCTTTGATTTTAGCACGTAATATTGCTTTTTCTTTGGGAACAGTTATCGCATGTAAATCAGCAATAAAAATAAAAAATTCATAATCAGGCATTTTATCTTGTAGTTTCACAAAATTTTTAACACTTCCTAAATACGTCCCAATGTTTAATGATCCTGTTGGTTGGATTCCAGATAATACTCGTTTCATAATGTTTCCTCCTTTAAATAAAAAAACGTTCGTCCTATGTAAGGACGAACGTTAAAATCCGTGGTACCACCTTGATTCTAGATTTCTCTAGCACTTGGCTCGATAACGGTGAGAACCGGGTAGGATTAGTACCGCTCATAGACCCATTCATATTCCTCATTATATTTGGTTTTCACTGCCCCAAACTCACTGTAGTAATGATAAGAATATTACTATTTCTAATCAACGCTTTATTTATATAAATAATACAATAATTATTCTTGTAATGCAACCTCTAATTCGTCAAGTAAACTATTTAAACGATTAACAACTGCCATAAACGGATCTTTTGAAGTCAAATCAATTCCTGCTTCTAAGACTTGTTGAACAGGATAATTGTTTCCACCACTACGTAATAAACCAATATGTTTTTCGATATTTTGTGGATTCTCTTTTACCATTTCATACATTTTTAACGAAGCTGCGAAGCTAGTCGCATATTGATATACATAGAATGGTGTATAGAATAAGTGAGGAATATACGCCCAAACAAATTCTTTTCCATTTTCTTTCGTAATATCAATATCATAAAATTCTTTGTATAAATCTACCATGATTTCACTTAATGTTTCATATGTGATTGGTGTTCCTTGTTCTGCGAGTTCATGAGCTTTTAATTCATATGCAGCAAACAATGTTTGACGGTAAAAAGTGCCTAAGATATCATCAATTGATTGTTGCAATAATTGAATCTTATCTTCTTTTGTTGCTTTTGCATTTTTAATGAAATAGTCTAATAGATTATGTTCGTTGAAAGTTGAAGCGATTTCTGCGACAAAAATCGTATAATTTTGTGTCGCAACAGGTTGGCTTTCCATACTGAATAATGAATGCATTGAATGTCCTGCCTCGTGAGCGGTTGTGAAAACACTGTTTAATGTATCATCATAATTCAATAAGATAAATGGATGTTCATTTAAGGCACCCCAAGAATAGGCTCCAGTTTGTTTGCCATCTTGTTCATACACATCAACATAGCCAGATTCTAATACACTATGAGCTTTGGCGACAAACTCGTCTCCTAAATTAGCTACTGAAGCAAAGAATAACTCTTTTGCTTCCTCGTAAGTGAATTTACTACTTCCCTCAGCTAAACTAATAAAACGATCATATGTATGATGTTGGTCTAAATGAAGATACTTTTGGCGCATTTTGTAATAACGTTTGATTGGTGCGGTATTGCTTTTGGCAACATCGACAAGATTATAATACACATCCAAAGGGATATTATTCGTAAATAGATATGACTCGAGACTAGAAGAGTATTTGCGGTTTTTCATGATTGCAATATCGTTTTGTAAAATTGTATTATAAATTTGCGCATAAGCATTTTTGTGATCTTTATATTGTTCGAAAACAACCTCAAATACAAGTTTACGATCTTCTGGATTCTCTAAGTCAGCGAGATAACTACGGTAATTTCCGCTAGTAATCAACACCTTTTCGCCATTGGAAAGAAGAACTTCCTTATCGACTTTGTCGGCAACGGCTAATGCACTATATACTTCACTACCTTGATTAGATAGTTGTGCGAAATTTGCTAAAATTGATTCGCTTTTTTGATCAAGAACATGTTCTTGATTGCGGAATAGTTTTTCAATACTAAATCGGTATTCTGTAAGTAATGGGTCACGACTAATAAAACCATTGATAGTTTCTTGCCCGATAGCTAGTAATTCTGGAGCTTCAAAAGCTGTAACTTGTCCTAATCGAGATAATTGGTATGCAACTTTTTGACTACGAGCAGCGTTATCGATATCTTTTTTATTTAAATCAGATGTAAGTTGTGCATATTGGTACACCTTTAATAACAATACAGCAAGCTCTTTCTGTAATTTATAATATTCTAAAAAGCTGTCGTATTGATGTAATTTCCCTTCAAATTCACCCATTCTATCAATGAGCGCAATTAAATCTTTGAAACCTTTATCCCAAGCCTTTTCAGTTGGAAAAAGTTTTGTTAAATCCCAGTTCATAATGATACCTCCTATCAATCTTATATATTATATCATATTTATAAAAAAGTAAAAAGAAAACGCTAACAAAACACAATATAAGGTTGCATGTGATATTAGATATGTTATAATTAAATTACCCAGAGGGTATATTATAAAAATTATAAAATAAGAAGGTGATGATCATGATCCAAATATACACTACACCTAGTTGCTCTTCTTGTCGAAAAGCTAAAAAATGGCTTGACGAACATCGTATAGAATATCGTGAAAAAAATATATTTAATATCAAATTAACGAAGGATGATATTTTCTTGATGTTGAAAAATACCGAGAATGGTTTTGATGATATTATTTCAACAAGATCAAAAGTCTTTCAAGAACAAAACTTAGATATCGATGATATGTCAATGACAGAATTAGTTGATTTCATTATTCAAAATCCGAGTGTTTTAAGACGTCCAATCATTATTGAGGATGCTAAAATGCAAGTAGGATATAACGAAGACGAAATTAGAACATTCATCCCAAAACGCTTACGCGAGATTATCATGTGTACAACTTGTGATAAAGGTGAAGACTGTGATTACATGAATGCATTAAACATTTATTTCAAAGAACTTTCGGAAAGAGAAAGAAAACAACCGATTGCAAAAGGTTCACACATGTGAACCTTTTTTTTATATAATAGCATATAAGAAAACGTTTTTATTAACACCCTATTAGTTGTGTTTTTAAATTAAAAGCTTTATAATGTAAGTGATATTAAAAATAATAGGAGGAATTAAAAAATGGCTATAAAAGTTGCTATAAATGGATTCGGACGTATTGGGAGATTAGCTTTCCGTATTATGAATGAAAATCCAGATTTTGAAATTGTTGCAATCAATGACTTAACAGATGCTGAACAACTTGCATACTTGTTGAAATATGATTCAGCACAAGGTAGATACAAAAATGATAGTATAAGTTTTGAAGGAGATAACATCTATGTTGATGGTAAAGCTACTAAAATTTATGCAAATCCAGACCCGGAACAACTTCCTTGGGGTGAACTAGGAGTAGAAGTAGTATTAGAATGTACTGGATTCTTTACTTCAAAAGAAAAAGCAGAGAAACATATTAAAGCTGGTGCGAAAAAAGTAGTAATTAGTGCACCTGCAAAAGGTGATTTAAAAACAATTGTATACAATGTAAATCACAATATATTAGACGGTAGTGAAACTGTTGTAAGTGGTGCATCTTGTACTACTAACTGTTTAGCTCCAGTTGCACAAGTATTAGATGAGGAATTTGGAATTGTTAAAGGATTTATGACAACAGTTCATGCATATACAAATGACCAAAACACTTTGGATGCACCTCATAAAAAAGGTATTAATGCAAGACGTGGACGTGCTGCTGCTGCAAATATCGTTCCAACAAGCACAGGAGCTGCTGCTGCAGTTGGGTTAGTTTTACCAAGATTAAAAGGTAAATTAGATGGTATTGCTTTACGTGTCCCAACTATTACAGGTTCATGTGTTGACTTAGTTGTCGAACTTGAAAAAGAAGTAACTGCGGAACAAATCAATGCTGCAATCAAAGCTCGTGCTAATGAGTCTTTAGGATATACAGAAGATCCAATCGTATCAAGTGATTCAATTGGAATGTCATACGGAACATTATTTGATGCTCAAATGACAAAAGTTATGACAGTTGATGGGAAACAATTGGTTAAAGTTTTAACTTGGTATGACAACGAATATAGTTATACTGCACAAATGATTCGTACAATTGCATTTCTAGCAGAAGGATTAAAAGACTAATTTAACATAAAAGCCTACAATGTAGGCTTTTTTTATTGAATTAAATGCGTTATTTGGTATAATCACATATGAGGTGATATAATGAATATTTTCAGTCAAAGACGAACTAATTTAACAAATAAATTACTTGATTCAAGTGTAGTGGTTTTAGATAGTGGTTCTGCCCAACATAAAACAACAGATCAATTCTTTCCATACATTCCAAATCGTAACTTTTATTATCTTACAGGAATTGAGGAGGAAAACATTAAATTAATGATTTTAAAACAAGACAATACCATCAAAGAGTTTTTGTTTATTGTCGAAACAACTGATTTCATGCGTCAATGGGTAGGGGAAGCAATGAGCAAAGAAGAAGCATCTTCTAAATCAGGTATCCCAGTATCAAATATCATGTATTTAACTTCTTTTGAAAACTACTTTAGAAGTATGATGACTTACGCTAGAGGACTTGGTGTGCATCCTCCAAAACACTTGTATCTAGATTTATATCGATATAAACAAAATACATTACCTGATAGTTTAACGCAATTTAAGGAATTATTAGAAAATTATAAAGAATTATCAGTGCTCAATGTTAACGAATATATTTCGTACTTAAGAATGTTTAAAACAACAGAAGAAATTGAGTATCTAAAAAAAGCTATCACAATCACAAATATTGGATTAAATCGTATTATGGATGCTTTGAAAGTCAGAACAAACGAACATCAAATTGAAGCTGATTTCCTTCATGAAATCACCCTGCAAGGGAGCCAAGGAAATAGTTTTAATACAATTGCGGCAAATGGTGTTAATGCAACAGTTTTACATTATGAAGATAATAATGGTGATTTAGAACAAGGCAATCTATTACTATGTGATTTAGGAGCGTTATATCAAAATTATGGTTCGGACATTACAAGAACATATCCAATCAATGGGACATATACAGATCGTCAAAAAGCAATTTATAATGCTGTCTTACGAGCTAATAAAGAATCAATCGCATTTGTAAAACCAGGAATAACTTGGAAAGAGTTAAATGATTTTGCCAAAAACATCTTAATTGAAGAAACAAAGAAATTAAATCTAATCGAGAATGATATCGAGATCAATAAGTATTACTATCATTCAATTGGACACTTCTTAGGACTCGACGTTCACGATGTTGGACAATATAATCATGTGTTACAAGAAGGTATGGTTATTACAATTGAACCAGGATTGTATATTAAAGAAGAAGGAATCGGTATTCGTATTGAGGATGATATCCTTATTACCAAAGATGGTTGTATAAACTTAAGTGAAGAAATCATCAAAGAAACCAATGATATAGAGAAATACATGAGTTAATCATGTATTTTTTTTATGATATTTCCAAATTTGAATGATTTACAAACAATTGCGATTGACAAACCAACATCTATAAGATATGATATTTTTAGTTAAAGAAAGCAGAGGTGATGTATTATGATTAATGAAATTATATCAAAACAAGCGAAGATACATCACTGCACGAAATAAGTCTGATTATATAATCAAGGGCCTATGTGTAGGCCCTTTTTGTTTGCAAAATGTATCTTCCATCGTAAACTTAATCACATAACTGAGAGGAGAAAAAATGGCAAACGAATTATTAAAAGGACGTATCGTTATGAATCATATAAGCAAGTATATCGCAGAGGTTGAGGATACAAGATATCAACTAGAAGTAAGTGGAAGATTTAAATATCAAGCATTTTTAAAGAGTGATTTTCCTGTGGTTGGAGATTACGTACTATTCCATCCAAGTGGGGATAATTTCGGAATTATTGAACAAATAGAAGAACGAAAAAATGTCTTGTCTAGGCTAGCTGTATCAAAGATTCCTGACGAGCAGATTATAGCCGCAAACATTGATATTGTGTTTGTTTGCTTGAGTTTAAACAAAGATTATAATATTCGAAAACTGCAGAACTATATGTCTCTAGCATCATCAAGCGAATTTCAAACCATTGTACTATTAACGAAAAAAGATTTGTGTGATAGTATCGAAGAACATATGGAAAAAACGAAAAAATATACAACCAATGATATCTATGCTGTAAGTGCTCTTGAAGACACTGATATTGCAATGTTAAAAGAAATCATCAACACAAATACTGTTGTATTCATAGGAAGTAGCGGAGTTGGAAAGTCATCTTTGATTAATAAATTGATTGGAAAATATCATTTTGAGACTGCAGAAATAAGAGAAAATGATGCCCAAGGTAGACATACTACAGTTCACAAAGAACTAATTCGTCTTGAAACGGGTGGGTCGATTATCGATAGCCCAGGAATCAGAGTTGTCAATTCCTATATATTAGACGATGTCAATGAAGAGTTTAGTGATATTATAGAATTAGCGAAATTATGCAAATTTAGGGACTGCACACATACTTTTGAACCGGATTGTCATGTTTTACAAGCGTTAGCTGATGGTGAATTACTTGAAGAAAGAATGGATCAGTATGCAAAGACTTTAAAACTGAATAATCATCTGCGAAAGCAAGAAAAAACAAGAGAAATAAAACTAAAAAAGAGAAAAAAATATGGCAAATCTTAATTGCCATATTTTTTTATTGGATTATCAGTTAAAAAATGTCTCTTAAAAATGATAGAAGGTACTATTGGGTTAAAATAATCCGATATTTTTCAGTAATCATAACTAGAAACTATGATATAATAAAACAAGGTGATATATATGAACTATATTCAAGGAACTGTTAAATTAATTGTCTTTCATAGCGATGAAAATTCGTATTCAATTATCAAGATATCTGTCACAGAATCTACTGAGGAATTGAATCTTTTTTTAGCTGATGATAGCGACTACATCACCGTTACAGGATATTTTCCGTTACCTATGCGTGGAGAAGAAATCAGATTCTTTGGTGAGTTTAAAGACCATCCCCGCTATGGTGTTCAGTATAGTGTGCGAAGCTATGAAAAAGTAAGTGATACTTCAATTGCTGGTCTAATTGAGTACCTTGCAAGCGACCTCTTCAAAGGGGTTGGATTGAAAACTGCAATGAATGTCGTGAATACATTAGGAAAAGATACCATACAATTAATCCTTAATGATAAAACAGTGCTCGATAAAGTACCTAAATTATCTTCGAAATTACAAGATGTTATTTATGATAGTATCCTTGCTAATAAGGCTGCTGAATCAACACTGATTCAATTATATTCGTTTGAAATCACTCCAAAAACAGCGATGAAAATATTTCAAAAATATCAAAATGAAGCAATGGCAATTATCAAGCAAAACCCATATCAACTAATTTATGATATCGATGGAATTGGATTTGAAAGAGCTGATGAAATTGCTAGAAAACTAGGGTTTTTAGAAGATGATCCATTGCGTATTAAAGCAATGATAATGTATCTATTCAATTATATGGGACTAAACTATGGTCATACATTTTTATACAACGATCAATTACGTGATTTCTTAATCAAAGGTCTCAATAAAAACAAAGATTTGGTAACGGATTCTGATATTCAATATTACATTGATGAAATGATTAAAGAACGAACTTTTTATGTTGAAGATGATAAAATAACATTAGGTAGTATTGTATATGCAGAACATCAAATTATTAATAAGGTAAAAGAACTGTCAGAACAAGTCAATGATATTGACTCGAAAAAAGTCGATGATTTGATTGCTTTATTTGAGAATATAAATAATATTACCTATACAAAACTTCAAAAAAAAGCGATTCATAATGCCTTATCAACCAACTTGTTCATCTTGACTGGAGGGCCAGGTACCGGTAAAACAACAGTTATTAAGGGAATTGTCTTTGTCTATGCAAAATATTTTCAATTACCAATTCTATATGATAACCCACTGTTTGATATTAAGTTAATTGCACCAACGGGTCGTGCTGCAAAAAGAATGACAGAAACAACCAACCTTCATGCAGAAACAATCCATCGCTTTTTAGGATATTCTTTTGATGGCAAATTTATGTTTGATAAAGACAATCTTGTTAATGCTAAAATGATCATCATTGATGAAGCTTCAATGATTGATATTTTTCTAGCATCACAATTATTTCAATCAATCCCGAAAGATACAAAAGTTGTCGTTGTAGGCGATGAAGACCAATTGCCAAGTGTAGGACCTGGTCAACTACTTAAAGACCTAATTGACAGTGATATGATTGACTATATTAAACTCAATACAATTCACCGCCAAGCAGAAAATTCAAATATCGTCAAACTGGCATATAATGTCAATGAAGCAACGCTTCCAAGCAATATTTTAAAAACATTTGATGATCGTTATTTTGTAACAGAAGATGTCAAAACATTTGACAGTCGTTTGATTAATGTAATTGATTATTTAATGAGCCTTGGATATGACTTGATTGAGGATATTCAAATTTTGGCTCCAATGTATAAAGGGACTGTCGGAATTGATCATATCAATCAAGTGATTCAAAAACAATATAATCCAAACACATCAAAAGTTATTGAACATATTGATCGCAAATTTATGATTGGCGATAAAGTAATCCAATTAACCAATCAAGCTGAAGACAATATTATGAATGGTGATCAAGGTGTTGTAGCTGGTATTGTTGAAGATGGAATTGTTGTTGAATTTCAGTCAAATACAGTAAACTACAAAAGAGGAGATTTAATTCATTTAAAACACGCATATGCGATGAGTATCCACAAATCACAAGGTAGTGAGTATAAAGTTGTCATAATGCCAGTTTTCAATCAATATTATATAATGCTAAAACGCAAATTACTTTATACAGGGATTACAAGAGCGAAAGAGAAATTGATTCTCATGGGTGATGTGAACGCTTTAAAATACGGAATTGAACATTTAGAAGAAGCACGTCAAAGTATGTTGAAGGATAAAATCATTAATCATATTTTAAAACAACCTGAACCTGTCAAAAACAAGCGGATTCTAATAAATGATCCTGGGAGCGCATTCTCTTATATTGGTGAAGAATTCTCACAAGAATTATCACCATATGACTTTTTAAACAATCGTAATTAATCTACCTAAGTGGTTGCATTAATCACCCTTAAAGTGTATAATACAACTAACTTGAAGAAAAAGAATAGTACGTATATTTTCTTAGATAGAGAGCTAGTGGTTGGTGGAAACTAGTTAGGAAACATACTGAAGCTACTTTGGAGAGGATTTAAACAATCCCGTTAGCCAGCGTTAATGGCCTTGAGTGCTAGAGAAATCTAGAATAAAGGTGGTACCACGGAATGTTTTCGTCCTTGTTTATACAAGGGCGTTTTTTATTGAAAGGAGTCAATTATGAAAACACTAAGTACAAATGAAATCAGACAAATTTGGTTACGCTTTTTTGAAGAAAGAGGACACGTTGTTGAAGAAAGCGCAAGCTTGATTCCCAATAATGATCCAACATTATTATGGATCAACGCGGGAGTTGCACCGTTGAAGAAATACTTTGATGGATCTGTTATTCCATCGAATCCTCGAATCGTGAATGCCCAAAAATGCTTGAGAACAAACGATATTGATAATGTCGGAAGAACAGCTAGACACCAAACATTCTTCGAGATGTTGGGTAATTTTAGTATTGGTGATTACTTCCGTGACGAAGTTATCCCATGGGCTTGGGAATTATTGACAAGTGATCAATATTACGGATTTGATAAAGATAAATTATATATGACATATTATCCAACAGATACTGATACTCGTGATCTGTGGATCAGTGTTGGAGTAAAACCTAGTCATGTCATTCCATGTGAACATAATTTCTGGGAAATTGGTGAAGGTCCATGTGGCCCTGATACAGAGATATTTTTTGATCGTGGGATTGAATATGGTGACATCGATACCACAGTAATTGAGGAAGATATTGAAAATGAACGATATATTGAAATTTGGAATATCGTATTTTCACAATTTAATTCAAAGCCAGGAACACCTCGTGACAAATATAAAGAACTACCAAACAAAAACATTGATACCGGAATGGGATTAGAACGTATGGCTTGTGTCATTCAAGGTGTTAAAACGAACTTTGAAACCGATACATTCCAAACAATCATCAAAGCAATTGAACAATACGCTAATGTACCTTATGCCGGGCAAATGTCTTATAAAGTTATTGCTGATCATCTTCGCACTGTTGTTTTTGCTGTAAGTGATGGTGCTGTTTTGTCAAATGAAGGACGAGGGTATGTATTAAGAAGATTACTACGTCGCGCAATCAAACATGGTAAAGCAATCGGGATCAACGAACCATTCCTATATCAACTTACAGAAGTGATTGAGGAAACAATGGGAAGTTATTATACCTATTTAAAAGACAATTTAGCACTTGTAAAAAAAGTAATTAAAATTGAAGAAGATAAATTCTTTGAAACCTTAACACAAGGAGAAAAGATTCTCGATGAGTTCATGACATCGAGTGCAAATAAGCAAATTTCTGGAAAAGATGCTTTTACATTATATGACACATACGGATTCCCATTAGAACTTACTGTAGAAATCGCAGAAAGCAATGGCATAACAGTGGATACGGTTGGATTTAAAGCAGAAATGGAACAACAAAAAGAACGTGCAAGAAGTGCACGAAAAAATAGTGTTTCCATGAAAAGCCAAAACGAGGAATTTATCAATTTTAAAGCAAAAGATTCATTTACAGGATACACATCTTTACAAGAAAAAACAGTTATCCTAAAAAGTTTTAAAGAAGGTGTTGTATTAGAAAAAACGCCGTTTTATGCCGAAAGTGGTGGCCAAGTTGCTGATCAAGGTATTTTGGTTAAAAAGGAAACAGAATACCCAGTATTAGATGTTCAAAAATTACCTAACGGGCAATTTTTACATATTTTAGAAAATCATGACTTTGTGGATGGAGAAGATGTTGTAGCAATTGTTGATCAGCATATTCGGGAACTAACAATGTATAACCATAGTGCAACCCATTTGTTATTTGCAGCATTGCGTGAAGTTGTCGGAAGTCATGTATCACAACAAGGTTCGAGTGTATCTAGTGAAGGATGTCGTTTTGATTTTAATAACTATGATAATCTAAGTGATGAAACGTTATTAAAAATTGAAGAACTTGTAAATCAAAAAATCCAAGAAAACATTCCAGTTGATATTTCTGAACGTTCGATTGATGAAGCAAAAGCACTTGGTGCTATCGCTGAGTTCGGAGAAAAATATAGCGATAAAGTCCGTGTCATCAATATGGGATTCACTATCGACTTATGTGGTGGTACCCATGTGAAAAACACTGGCATTATTGAACGATTCTGTATCGCAAGTATCGAATCAAAAGGATCAGGGATTTATCGTATTGTTGGACACGCTAATGACAGTGTTACTAACATCAAAAATCAATTGGTTGGCTTCCACAAGGAAATTGATAAATTGATGGTTAAAGTTGAGAAAGTATTAGAAGACGCTAAAGATAAAAATCTTGACATCCAATTTTCATATAAAGAGAACATGGATATTATTGGAAGTTACCAAGATATTATCAATAAGCGTTTGGAGTTTGAACACGTCAACGAATTGGTTCGTGAATTAGATAAGGAATATCACGAACGACTTCAAAACCTTGCATTTCAAAGCATTGATACATACTTACAACACGCTGTTGATAACAGATTAGTGTTGATTGTTCACGACATCGATAAAAACAGTTTAAGACCGCTTGTCGATCGTTTGAGTGACCATTTACCAGGTGGGTTTGTCTTCTTAGCAAATACAAGCCAAGACAAAGTAACATTTATCGCCAAAAGTAGTGACAAAAATCTTCATGCTGGAAATATCTGTAAAACAGCTGCACAAATTACTGGTGGTAATGGTGGTGGACGTCCTGATATGGCACAAGCTGGTGGGAAAGATTTAGATAAATTAGAAGAAGCAATCTTACAAGTAAAAGAGATGGTTTTGTGAAAAAACTTGGGCTTGATTTAGGGAATAAAACCCTAGGTATCGCAATTAGCGATGAGATGAATTTTCTTTCAAGAGGATTAGAAACCTTTCGCTTTGCTGAAAAAGAATATGAAAGTGCAATAAATTATGTAATTCTACTCATAAAACAGTATAATATAGATGTAGTAGTATTAGGTTATCCCAAAAATATGGATGGAACCATTGGCGAACAAGGACAAATCAGTGAACAATTCAAAGAATCACTAGAACAAAAGACCAATGTGAAAATCGTGCTTTGGGACGAACGTTTGACATCAAGAATGGCAAACAATATGATGATTGAACAAAATTTACGAGCAAAAAAGAGAAAACAAGATATTGATAAAATGGCTGCAGTGATTATTTTACAAAGCTATTTAGATCAAAAATAATGGAGGGTGCAAATGAAAGACTTAGAAACAATGACAGTGATTGATGAACAAGGAAATGAAGTGCTATACGAAATTGTGTTAACATTCAAATCGGATGAAACACAAAAATCTTACGTGATTTATAAATTACCAGGTGATGATGAAGATGAAGTATTTGCTTCAAGTTACGACGAAACTGCCAAAGATGGTGGCGATTTATTGCCGATTACTGAAGATGAAGAATGGGATATGATTGAAGAAGTATTAGACGCATTTTTAGACGAAGAATAAGGTGCAGTAATGCATCCCTATCTTACAAAATTAAACCGTAAAGAAACTAATCCCGTATTAGTTTCTTTACGTCAATATGCAGAAGAATTTAATGTCCCAATTATTCAAGAAGAAGGCATTGCCTTTTTAACTCAATTAGTATTACTAAAAGACGCCAAACATATCTTAGAAATAGGAACTGCGATTGGCTATTCAAGCATCGCTTTAGCGATACATACAAATGCTAATATTGTTACGATTGAACGAAACGAAGAGATGTATCAAAAAGCTATTAAAAATATTGAAGACAATCAATTATCTTCAAGAATAACTGTTATTTTTGAAGATGCTTTAGATGTGGATGAAAGTAAGTTAGATCAATTTGATCTGATTTTTATAGATGCTGCAAAAGCGCAAAGTATTAAATTTTTTGAAAAATATGAAACAAGGTTAACTAAAAATGGTGTTATTGTTACGGATAATCTTTTATTTCATGATTTGGTTACTCAAGAAATTAAAGATCGAAATTTACGTCAATTAACAACAAAGATTGATCGCTTTAATCACTATGTTGTATCTCGTGAAGATTATCAAACATACTTGTATGATATTGGTGATGGAATGAGCGTAAGTATTAAAAAGGAGTGATTTGATGAAACTTGCTGTTACACCGTTTAATATATCAAGTATCAAACCACTAGCAAACGCTGGCGCAGATATTTTTATGTTAGGAAATGAACAATTTGCTAACCGTCTGGTGTACTCTTTTCCTTTAGAGGAACTGAAAGAAGCGACAAATGAAATTCACGCACTAGGAAAAGAAATCTATATCAACTGTAACCTCATCATGCACAATGATGACATTTTGGCAGTTACAGAATTCTTACAACAAATTCTCGAATTGAATGTTGATGGAATCATCTATGGTGATATTGGAGTATACATGATTGGGTTAGAATTGGGAATAACCACCAAAATGATTTATAATCCAGAAACCTTAAATACGAACTATTTCGATTCGATTTATTGGGGAACAAAAAACATCAAAGGAATCACCATCTCCAAAGAAATAACGTTAGAAGATATTATTCTCATCGCAAACCAAAAACAAACAGAGTTATCGATTGTTGGACATGGATATTTAAATATGTTTCACAGTCGTCGTCCTTTGATTGAAAACTTCTATAAATATCAAGAAAAAGAGTATAACGAGTACGTCAATAATCGTAATCTTCATTTGGTTGAGGAAATTCGAAATGAAGCATATCCAGTCTTTCAAGATAATCATGGTACTCATATTTTCCGTGAAAAGATTATGCAAAGTTTTCATGAAATACTCACATTAAGCCAACATATTGATGTCTTTATAATTGATGGAATCTTTTGTTCACAAGACTATGTACTTAATGTCGTGACAGATTATCATGCTATTTTGAATGATAAAGATAAGAAAAATGCAAATACAATTGCCTCAAAATACAAAGAAAAACATGATACAGGATTCTTACATAAGAAGACTGTGTATGATAAATATTAAGGAGGGATGATATTGAAAAAACCAGAACTCCTCGCCCCGGCTGGCGACTTAGAAAAATTAAAGATTGCCTTAATGTATGGGGCAGACGCTGTATACATTGGCGGTAAAAAATTTAGTTTACGAGCACGTGCATCAAACTTTGATATCTCAGATATCAAAGAAGCATGTGATTTTGCCCATTCGCTAGGTAAAAAAGTCTATGTTACAACAAATATTATTCCTCATAATGATAATCTTGATGGATTGATTGAATACCTACAAGAGTTAGAAAGTGTTCACGTTGATGCGATTATTTGTGCTAGCCCGGTTATTTTTGAAACAGCTAAGTTACATACATCTTTAGAACTTCACATCTCAACACAAATGAGCAATACAAATTACAAGAGTGTGAATTATTGGCAAAAAGAAGGGGCAACTCGCGTTGTACTGGCACGAGAACTAGATAAAAATGAGTTACGAGAGTTAAAAGAACACACTGATTGCCATCTTGAAGTATTTATTCATGGAGGAATGTGTGTGTCATATTCAGGAAGATGTACACTATCAAATAATTTGACAGACCGCGATGCCAATCGTGGTGGTTGTGCACATAGTTGTCGTTGGAATTATGATTTGTTTGAGGAAGATACACAGCTCAACAAAGATATGCATTTCTCGATGAGTTCAAAAGACCTTCAAACTGTTCGCCATATTTCTGATTTGATTGATATTGGCATTGATTCACTAAAGATTGAAGGACGTATGAAATCAATTCACTATATCGCCACCGTCGTTAGTACTTATCGTCGTCTTATTGATGATATTACCGATGATCTTGATGTTGATTTACCAAAATATATCCTAGAAATCAAAAAAGCTGAAAACCGATTAACATCTCATGGCTTCATGGAAGGAATGACTTCAATCGATCAACAGTTATATAACATGCGTAGTGAAAATCCAACACAAGAATTTGTTGGACTTGTACTTGATTATGATGAAACAACGTTTATCGCAACGATTGAACAACGCAATTATTTTATTCCAGAAGATGAGTTAGAAGTATTCTCACCAAATTTCGCACCACTACAATTCAAAGTAGAAGAAATTAAAGATATCCATGATGAAGTTTTGGACGCCGCACGACATCCAAAACAAGTATTAAAAATCTTTGTCCCATTTAAAGTATCAAAGTATGATATGTTACGAAAAATCACTTAAACTGTTGAATTTTTGAATATATATACTATAATAGATTTGACTTTACAAACAAAAATCGACATAGGAGTGTAACAACTCCTTTTGTAGTGTTCGGAGGTAATGATGAAAACACCAGTAATCATCGCTGTCGCAGGCGGAAGTGCTTCAGGAAAAACAACTGTTGTCAACAAAATTATTGAAGGGTTTGATCATAAAAATGTCATTGTTATTAAACATGATGATTATTATAAAGACCAATCAGAAATGACAATGGAAGAACGTTATAAAGTGAACTATGATCATCCATTTAGTTTGGATAATGATTTGATGTTTCATCAAATTGTCCAATTAATTAATGGTGAAGAAATCATAAAGCCAACTTATGATTTCGAAAATCATAACCGCTCTTCCAAAACAGAGAAAATCTCCGCAACTGATATTATCATTTTAGAGGGAATTCTAATCTTAGAAGATGAACGAATTCGTGATTTGTGTGATATCAAATTATTTGTGGAAGCTGATGATGATTTGCGCTTCATTAGAAGACTTCAACGTGATATGTCCGAGCGTGGTCGTTCGCTTGAAAGTGTTGTAAATCAATATATAAATACCGTAAAACCGATGCATTTTGAGTTTGTCAAACCGACAAAACGTTATGCCGATATTATTATCCCTAATGATAAAGACCATAATGTGGCTGTTGATATCATTATCACTAAAATAAATTCTATTATTTCAAGTAAAGTTGTAGTATAATAACCTAAAGGTATGGAGGAATAACTTATGGAAAAAATATATAAATTAACGAAACAAGGTCATGAAAATTTAGTATTAGAATTAGAAAATTTAAAAGACGTGGAACGTCGTGATAATTTAGAAGCATTAAAAGAAGCTCGTGCACAAGGTGACTTATCGGAAAACGCAGATTATGATGCGGCTCGTGATCGTCAAGCAGAAATTGAAGGACGTATCAAGGAAATTGAAGGTATCTTAAAAAATTATGAACTAATCAAAGAAGATACATCAAATAAAGTTAACATCGGTAAAACAATTGTCCTACAAATTGGGAGCCTTCCTGAAAAGGAATATACAATTGTTGGATCATTAGAAGCGAACCCACTTCAAGGGAGAATTTCAAATGAATCACCAATTGGTAAAGGAATTATCGGTTGTGAAAAGGGCTCAACATTAAATATTAAAACAGAAACTGGACAAGACGTAAAAGTTACAGTTATTGATGTTAAATAAGAATGTCTAGCGCATTCTTTTTTCATTCTTGGAGGATAGAGATATGATTGGTATTATCGGCGCAATGCCACAAGAAATAGAAACCATAAAAAGCGAAGTGGAAAACCTGTCTACTGAAATCAAAGGAATCCGCACATTTTATAGTGGAACAATTCATAATGTTCCAGTTGTCATTGTGTTGGCGGGAATTGGTAAAGTAAATGCCGCTATCACAACAACGCTACTTTTGGAATATTTTGATGTCTCTCATGTTGTAAATATTGGAGTTGCCGGTGGGCAAAACGGGGTTTCTCATAAACACGTTGTCATCTCGGATGAGGTTCTTTACCACGATGTTGATGTTACAAAATTTTCAACATATGAACACGGTCAAATTCCTGGTAGTGAACCAACATTTAAAGCAGACCAAAGTCTTCTCGAAATCACAAAGAACATTTTGGAAACAATGCATATCTCCTATACAATTGGTAAGATTGCATCAGGTGACCAGTTTGTGTACAAGAAAGAAACTATTGAAAAAGTGAATGAACTTTATCCCGATATTTTTGCAATAGAAATGGAAGCAGGAGCAATTGCTCATACCTGTTCTTTATACAATAAACCTTTCATTATTTATCGTTCAATAAGTGATGTATTAGAAGACGAAAACCAACATCTTGATTTTGACAAATTTGTAAGCGATGCGTCATACCAAGCAACTCGAGTATTACTAGAATTACTTCAAAAATTGTCATGAGCTTTGTAACGCTTCAAAATCAAGAAATCCCTTATACAATAACTTTTAAGAAAAACAAGAATACTTACTTTCGGTTTTTACATAATGGTACAATTCAAATTAATGCATCCAAAAGACAATCGCTATCTGACATTATAAAATATATGGAACTTCACGATAAAGTATTTCTTTTGAAACGCAGCAAAGTAATGAATATACCCAAAAAGAATTCTGATATTTATCTTTTTTGGGGAAAAGAATATCATGTCATACTTGTTGAAAATGCAACAGATATTTTGTTTGCTGAAAACCAGGTGCTCTTACCGATTAATATAGTTGACCAGAAAAATAGTGTACTGGCGAAATTTGAAAAAGCGCAAATGCTTGAATATATCAATCAACTACATCAAGAGTACATCAATAACCCATATATCAAATTACAAAATGTCAAATACAAGACAAACTATACAACATCTCGTCACGGCAGTTGTAATGCCAAAACAAGAATCATTCATATTAACACAAATTTAATACACTACGATAAGCAATTTACAAAATATGTTTATCTTCATGAAATATGTCATTTAAATGAACAAAATCATCAAGCACCATTTTATGATTTACTCGCAAAATTACTTCCAAATCATAAAACCTTGAAACAACAACTCAAACAAATCTATCATAATTAGGTGATCTTATGTTTTTACCAATTTCAAAACAAGACATGATACAACAACATATTGAACAATTAGATTTTGTTCTAATCAGTGGTGATGCTTATGTAGATCATCCTTCTTTTGGAATTGCAATTATTTCAAGATTGCTAGAATTTTATGGATTCAAAGTTGGGATTATTGCCCAACCAGATATCACAAACGAACAGGATTTTTTAAAATTAGGAGAGCCAAAACTTGGCTTTTTGATAAGTTCAGGAAACATTGACAGTATGGTAAACCATTATTCTGTTAGTAAACGCCGCCGAGGTAAAGACTTATATAGCCCTGATGGAAAAATGGGGTTACGTCCAGATTATGCGACAGTCCGATATAGTCAAAAAGTACGCTCCCTATTCCCTCATATTCCGATTATCTTAGGGGGGATTGAAGCATCATTACGACGCTTGGCGCATTACGATTATTGGAGCGACACAGTCAAACGAAGCATTTTACTTGATGCCAAAGCAGACATTCTTGTTTATGGAATGAGCGAACTTAGTATCATTGAAGTCGCAGAGTATTTAAAAAGTGGCTTAGATGTACGTGATATTGTTTTTATTAAAGGGACAGTCTTTAAAACGAAAAATCCGTTATATATCCCTGAAGATGGAAAACGATTACCGAGTTACGATGAAATTTTAGAAGATAAAAAAACATATGCGAAGAGTTTTATGATGAAATATAACAATATTGATCATATTAGTGGAAAACCATTAATTGAAGAATATCGCAACCATACCATTGTCCAAAACCCACCAAATCGACCTTTGACACAAGAGGAAATGGATACCGTTTATTCATTGCAATATGAAAGAACATATCATCCGATCTATAAAACATTAGGACATATTCCTGCTATTGATGAAGTGCAATTCAGCATCATCAGTAATCGCGGATGCTATGGTGGATGTAGTTTTTGTGCTCTGACGTACCATCAAGGAAGAATTATTCAAAGTCGAAGCCAAGAAAGTATTGTCTCAGAAGCTACAAAAATCACCAAACACCCTGATTTTAAAGGGTATATTCATGATGTTGGTGGACCAACCGCAAACTTCTATGATGTCGCTTGTGAAAAACAAATCACTAAAGGGGTTTGTTTAAACAAACAATGCCTTGAAGATAAACCGTGTCCTCTCTTAAAAGTGACACACAAAAACTACCTAAATATCTTAAAAGCAGTTCGTGAAATCGACAAAGTAAAAAAAGTCTTTGTCCGTAGTGGAATTCGCTATGATTATGTTATGTATGATAAAAATCCAGCTTTCTTTAGTGAACTTGTTAAACATCATGTTTCTGGACAACTAAAAGTTGCTCCCGAACATGTAAGTGATAATGTCTTGGAACTAATGAATAAACCTAAACGCTCATTATATGATCAATTTGTTCAAAAGTTTTACGACTTAAACGAAAAACACGAAAAGAATCAGTTCTTGGTTCCGTATTTAATGAGTAGCCATCCTGGTTCGACATTAAAAGAGGCAATTGAACTTGCCATTTATATTCGCGATTTGGAATACTATCCCGAACAAGTTCAAGATTTCTACCCAACACCAGGAACATTGAGCACCTGTATGTATTATACCGGTCTAGATCCTCGCACAATGAAAGAAGTCTATGTCCCAAGGTCAAAAGTCGATAAAGCAATGCAACGTGCTCTTATCCAATATAAGAACCCAAAAAACTATAATCTTGTTCACAAAGCATTAACAGAAGCAGGGCGCACAGATTTGATTGGCTTTTCAAAACATTGTTTAATCAAACCCCATAAAGAGCAACAACAACGATATAAAAAATATTGATTATGATTTTGAAACGGTTCGTCTGTTTCAAAAATGATTTAATAGACACACTAGTTTGAAGAAGATATAATGGAAGATAGAAAGGTGATGCAATTGATAGAACATTTAATTAAAACTTCATACGTTATTCCAAATGAATTTCATAATTCATTTTTTGAAATTGATTTTGATGCGTTATATCAACAAGGTAAACGTCTCATCCTAACAGATTTAGACAATACATTAATTTCATATCAAGAAACAGAACCAACACAACGCATTCGCGAAGTCTTTCAAAAACTTCAAGAACTTGGATTTGAAATTATCCTAGTGTCAAATAATCACTTTCCAAGAATAGAACATTTTTCAAAAAGTTTACAAATCCAAGGATATGCGAATATGCATAAACCATTACTACATCGTTTCAAATATGTCATTAATCGCACCAAAGGATATTCTCTAAACCAAATCGTTGTCATTGGTGACCAAGTAATGACCGATATCTTTGGCGCAAATCGTCTTGGAGTTTACAGCATCCTCGTCAATCCCCTGAAACGTAAAACCGAAAAATGGTATACCAAAATTAACCGTAAAATCGAAGAAAAAATGATTCAAAAAATTCAAAAAAAACATCCGGACATCTATCAAAATTTATCACTTGGGAAAAGGAGTTAATATGGAAGAACTAAAATGTATTGGTTGCGGTAGTGTAATTCAAACCGAAGACCAAACAAAACCAGGATTTATCCCTGCAAGTAAATTACAACAAGATACCAAAGACATTATATGTCGTCGTTGTTTTCGACTTGCCAATTACAATGAAGTGACACCATTACAAATTACTCCAGAACATTACTTTGAAATCATCCGTGAAATCGGGAATCACAACGCCTTAATTGTGATGATAATTGATATCTTTGATATTGAAGGAAGTCTTATTCCCCAACTTGCAAAACTAACAAACTTCAATGATTTAATTGTTATAGCTAATAAAATTGATTTATTACCAAAAAGTGTCCAAGAAAGAAAACTACATCATCATCTTCAAAAAATTCTTGCGGACAATGTCTTAAAACCTCAAAAAATCTTATTTACAAGTGCATTAAAGAAAACAAATCTCGATGATATTTTCGATCAAATCCACCACTTAAGTAATCATCGTGATATCTATATTGTTGGTGCCACTAATGTTGGAAAATCAACATTTATCAACACCTTATTAAAAAGTTATGCCGGTAGCACAAAAAACATCATCACAGTTAGCGAACACGCGGGGACAACTCTTGATTTCATTAAAATCCCATTTGAGAATCGCTTTATCATTGATACTCCAGGGTTGATTAATGACCAACAACTAACACATTATGTGACAGAAAAAACCTTAAAAGCAATCACACCTAAAAAAGAGATTAAACCTGTTACATTTCAATTGAATAACCAGCAAACACTCTTTATAGGAGGACTAGCTCGTGTTGATTTTATCAGTGGTGAAAAAACATCATTTACTTGTTACTTCAGTGAATTTTTAAAAGTTCATCGTACAAAACTAGAAAATGCTGACAACTTATATGATACACAACTTTATAAAGTACTAACACCACCATATCTTGACGAAGAGTTTCCATTAAAAGCGTATTCTTTTACCCTTGATGACAAAATGAAATATGATATTGTCTTCCCTGGGTTGGGATTTATTAGCGTTAAAGGAAAATTGAAACTAAAAGTCTACGCTCATCAAAAAACAACACCATATATTCGGGGAGCCTTAATCTAATGATTGCGGAATTAATGAAACAAGTCAAAATCAATTTGGCAGATAAACCGCACCGATATCAACATGTTATGGGAGTCTTAGAGACAGCAGTTGCTTTTGGAAAGCAATTCGATTTAGATATCGAGAAATTACAACAGGCCGCATTGATGCATGATATGACAAAATATTACACCTTTCAACAAAACAAGGAAATCATTCGTGATAATTTTGAAAATGCTGACAATATATTAAAAGAATATAATGAGCAAATTCTTCATGGATTTAGTGCGATGATCAATGCCAAACAAGCATATAACATCACAGACGAAGATGTCTTAAATAGCATTTTACATCATACAATAGGTGCTCCAAAAATGGGAATCTATGAAAAAATCATTTACCTTAGCGATTACATTGAACCAAATCGCAAGTATGATTCTTGTCAAAAAGTGCGCGAAATCGCAAAAACAAATATTGATTTAGCAGTTTACACTGCGATGGATGATACCATCAAGTACCATGAAGCAAAACAAATTAAGATACCAAAACTTGCTTACCAAGCAAGACAATATTATAAAGGACTATTGGAGGAACAACATGGAAAAAATTAATTTAGTTATTAATGCATTAGAAGATGTCAAAGCATTTGACATCGTTATATATGATATGAGAGAGAAATCACCATTCTTTGATTATTTTATAATTTCAAGTGCAACATCACAACGTCAGCTTCAAGCAGCAGTTCGTCATATTACTGATGATCTAACAATCAACAAATTTCCATCACCAAGTATTGAAGGAAAAAATTCCAATTCATGGATTTTAATTGATTGTAAAGACATCATTGTCAACGTCTTTACCAAAGAAGAACGTGAATATTATGATCTTGAAAAAATGTTGACTCAGATTAAAGAACTAGATATCAAAGATTTCCAATGATTTACACAAGATTAGCACAATACTATGATATGTTCATTGATGACGAACTGATCGATGAATACCTCAAAATTGTCCAGCACACAAAAAAAGATGGGGCAGTTCTAGATTTAGGAACTGGGACAGGACCACTTGCGATAGCATTAGCAAAAGAAGGGTTTTATGTTACAGCGACTGATATCTCAGAAGAAATGCTTAGTGTTGCTTACAACAACGCACTAGAAGAAGATGTTCATGTTAATTTCTTTTTACATGATATCTTGGATACAGTGAATCGCGACTATGACATAATTTGCATGAGCAATGATGTTATAAATTACATTGAACAAGATACCAACATTATCAAAGTATTTCAAAATGTTAGTCTTGCAATGAACAGTGAAAGTATCTTTATCTTTGATTTTCTAAGAGTACCATATCTTGAGAAGATGGATGGTCATCACGAAGAAATTTTACTATATGATGATTTACTTAAATGGAGTGTTGTAAAGACCAACATCCCAAATCAAATTAAACATACTGTTGAAATTGGTACCTCTGTGGAACACCATATATTAACAACATACCTTCAAAAAGACTATCTTCATTACTTGAAAGAAGCATCGCTTTATGTAATAAAAAAGGTTCGTTTAGAAGATCGAATAATCTTTGTTTGCAAAAAGGAGATATAATTTCTCCTTTTTTTAGTATAATAAAGATAGGAAGTGATAATATGTTAGATAATAAGACAAAAGAATATTTGCGACTTCAAAAGGAAACCAAATACAAATTCGAAGATATTGACAAAGAACAATTACTGAAAAAACTTCTTAAAAACATCGGAGACCATGATCCTACAATTCGAGATCAACTGATTTATTCTAATTTAGCACATCTTCTTCATGACAATCATTTCGATGCACAAAGGCTGAATGATGTCTTAACAACATTGATGTCGGATGACTATCTCTTTTTCGATATGGAAAATCTTGATGAATACAGTGTATTGAAAAGATCGTTTAGTTTACTTCAAATCGCAATTTTATTGTATGTTGGCCATCGTGATCACATTTTTACTCCGGAAGTAGTTGTTGAAGTGTATAATACAATGCTCTCATATATGAAACAAGAAACCATTTTCTCTGGTTATGATTTTGAAGTTGGGTGGATGCATTCCTTAGCTCATACCGCAGACGTCTTAGCACAACTTGTTCTTTATCCAGAAATCAATGAGCAAATGATGGAAACCATTTTTTATGAAATCGCAAACCTCTTTATGAATGAACGTGATAGTTTTGTAAGTGATGAAGACGAACGAATGGTAACTGCATTAATGAATGCACTTGATCGCAAAGTCTTAAGTAATAAAACGGTTATCGCATGGGTGAATTCTCTAGGTGATTATGAAAGACCAACGACTTACCCAGAAATCTACCGTAAAAATATCAATATTAAGAACTTATTACGATCATTATATTTCCGCATGCTACCTCGAAAAGAGTATCAATATTTCCGCAATCAAATTGTAATCGTATTAAATGAAAAAGTGAAATTACACTAGAAAGAAAAGTGAACTGAATCATATCAAATTATCATGAAGATTTTTGCTTTGCTCGTCGTGAATTCATTATGG
Organism: Candidatus Izemoplasma sp.; assembly: GCA_041554935.1. Taxonomy (GTDB): domain Bacteria; phylum Bacillota_I; class Bacilli_A; order Izemoplasmatales; family Izemoplasmataceae; genus Izemoplasma. Next base: position 2,200 of record JBFFLJ010000021.1, on the reverse strand, counting down.
ACCGCTTATTCGAACGTGACAAAGGAATCTACAAAAGATTAAAATAGAAGACAACTAAATTTTAGTTGTTTTTTAATTAGAAAAAAGGCACCCTTATAAGAACTATAAGTATGGGTGATACTATGAAAGAAATAATGAAGAAATATTGGTTATATTTTGGTATTGGAATAATCCTTATTCTAAGCTTAATTTTTTATCAAAAACCAATTGAAGAATCGAATCCAATTATTCAAAATGATAATCCACAACCAACAACAGATACAATCCGTTATATTTTCGTCGATATCAAAGGCCAAGTCCAAAATCCTGGAGTGTATAAACTAGAGTACTCAATGCGCTTGTATCAACTCATCAATTTAGCTGGGGGTTTGACTGAAGATGCGAACACACTCGTTGTTAATCTTAGTACATTACTTCATGACCAAGATGTTGTCTATATTCCATCGATAAATGATGTTGATGTTGATATCCCGATTATTAATAATAGTAGTGAGTTAATTGATATCAATCATGACGGGTTAGCACAACTTATTACTTTACCGGGGATTGGTGAAGCTACCGCCCAAAACATTATTGAATATCGGGAGACAATTGGAGACTTCAATACGATTGAAGATATCATGAACGTATCAGGAATTGGCGAAGCGACTTTTAATGCGATCAAGGACCTTATCACAACTTAGATATCGATTTATATATTTTGCTATCTTTCTGACATTGCTCTTTCTAGTTCAACAAAGCATATGGTATATCTTGTGGGTTTTACCCTACATGTATTTTGTTTATCGTCAACATTGGGATCTAAAGTACTGGTTTATCGGGATCTTTGTCTGTTATTTAATATCAAATATCCTTATAACAACAATTCGTATTCCATCACAACAACAATATAAAGTAGTTGTAAAAAATCACATAAAGATAGAAGATAAAACCTCTTTTTACGGAACAACTTCTAATCAAAAAGTCGTTGTATATCTAAATAGTAACATCAAGGTTTCCCCTGGTGATGTCCTTCTCATAGAAGGAGAATTAATGCAACCAATCAGCAACACAGTTCCCCACACATTTGATTATCAACAGTATCTTCATTCACTAAAAATAGACGATATTTTGTATGCGGATAATGAGCAAAATATATCTCATAAATTTGTGTTAGATTCTCTACCCTATCATATAAATCATTATATCGAAACATATATGCCTTCTTCAAAGGGGTATGTAAAAACATTTATTTTAGCTGATAAAAGTGAGTTTGATCAAACCTTCCTATCAACGATAAGTTTACTGGGTATTAGCCATCTATTCGCTGTTAGTGGTTTACATGTTGGGCTTGTGATACTGGTGTTGAAATGGACTATGAGACAACGTGTATCAACTCATAAACAAGATACCATTATCTTTGTGTTTCTATTGCTATATCTGGTAGTCACATCATTCACACCTTCTGTGTTAAGGGCATCGCTTTTGTATATTATCTATACAATGTCAAAACGTTTGAAACTTGATTTATCAAGTCTCGATATTTTGAGCATTATCTTCATTTTTTATGTGCTATATAACCCGTATATATTTTATAATTTAGGATTTACATTAAGCTTCCTAGTAACTTATTCAATATTGCTTGGTCAATATTTAATAAATATGCCAAACAAGATAAAACAGGTTTTAGTAATTACAATTATTGCATTCATCACAACGATGCCAATTGTTCTCTTTTCCAGTAAACAAATCAATCTATTATCAATCGTTCTTAACGTGTTCTTCGTTTACTATATGACATTAATTATACTACCTTTTGGATACATGACTTTTGTTTATTATATTCTTGATTTTGTTTATGGGCGGTTAATATTGGTCTTTGAAGCATGTATATTTATTGCTGGATCGATTGATTTTTTTGTTATAAAAATGACTTTTGTCAATCATCTCCAAGTTGTGATATATTACAGTCTTCTAATTTTACTATTAATGGTCAAGAACAAAGAACGTCAAAAGAAACTCTTCTGTGCATTTGTCATATTCTTCTTTATTTCATACTTTATCAACAATGTTAATTTTGTGCAACAGGTCAGTGTGATTGACGTCTACGGTGATAGTATTCTAATTCAAGATCGCTTCAATCAATGTAACATTCTGATTGACACCGGTGATGCCGATGAATATGATACAGTTATTAATTATATAAAGGGTGAGAATATTC
>JBFFLJ010000020.1:0-29221 GCA_041554935.1 Candidatus Izemoplasma sp. | reverse complement strand
TACATCGTTTTTATTTCATTATCAACTTCATATGTTATTTTTATAGTGAAACGTTCAATGTGTTGAATCTCACCATGATAAAGAAGGGGAATATATATTGTCATCTCATTTCCTTGCGGGATAACGATATTACGATCACTCACAGGATAGTCATCATAAATGTAATTATCTATCATCAAAATATCACTGACGTCTTCGAAAGAATCAATATCTCGATATAATTCTGTGATAAAACCATTATGAATTGTGACAGTATTGCCTAAGACATCAATGTTTGTGATTTCAAGATGTTCATCTGTCAGATTTCCTAATCCAAGGACAACGCCAGAAACAGTATTGATATTTTGATACGTTTCATACGTTGCTTGTAAGTGTTGGAGTGATAGATCATTTTCTTCTACTTCTTGAAAGACATAATAAAACTCTCCAATATCAAATTGATAGGTTTCATTATTTTGATACGTCAAATGTAATAAAGCTTCATCAAACATGATGACATAATCATCGCTATAAAACCCAAGTTTCATTTCAAAATTCACCAAGTAAAAATCTTCAAATACTGGCTCATCACTTATATTGATTTTTTCGATTGATAAGGGAATTAATTCTGATTCAGATTCCAATTGGACAGAAACAATATATTCGATATCTGTATAAAACGAATCTTCTTTGTTGATTAACAATGGAATCGAGAAGGTTTCAATTGAGTTGGTATACTTGATACTGTAGATACTTGGTGAAGATATCATTCTAAGTTTTGTAGGTTTCTCAATTGTAATGACGACACCAAGAAAAACAGACAATAATATAACAATTGTTCCTAATAATTTAAGTCTCATCGATTATTACCTTCTCAATGGAATAGTATTCTGTTGTTACAACAAAAATCTCCCATCCACCTTTTTTAACATTTTTCCAAAAGCGATAATACTTTCCAACACCACTTGTCACTTTACCTTCACCCTTGATTTTAATCGTAAGTTTTGTATATGGATCAACACTGACTTTAATTTGATATTCTTCCTCTAGTGTTGTGACAACTTTTTTAGAAGCACTATAATCAATTGCCGAATCTAAATTTAGTTTAAAGCCCTCATAATTCCCTGCCCCTTTTAACCCAATACTTCCTGACGTTGAATATTGCCTTGTCACAACTTCATCACGCGATAATTTAATACTTTCAGTAATCGCAGTTTCACCTTCATTATAAATGATATAGAGTGTATCTCGTGTAAAGGTTACTGGCTCATTTTTGTAGGCAATGAATGTTTTCCAACCCCAGAAACGTTTCCCTCCTAATTTGTCATAGTAGGTCTCGTATTCACTATCAGAGAATTTTTCTAGTAGTAATCCCCCACTATGCTCAAACACAATTTCTTGATATGTTGTATAATCATTTGCTTGCACTGATTGAATACTGAATGAATACATCATAAATAGTAAACCTAAGATCATTATTTTTTTCATAAAAAAACACCTCCACTAATATAGTAGAGATGATTTGTTTATTTTTCTAAAAAGAAATCAGGATGTTCTATTAGAAATTGCTTCATATCCTCATAACCTAGTTGGAAACGACGCTTGATTTTATCCTTGTCAAAATCTAAAATACCTCGCAATGACTTGTTGGGATGAACATACATGATACCCGGTTTCTTCCCAATTAAGAACTGTTTGAAATTAATCCGGAACAAATCAATGACTAAAATTTTATCACATTTCGCATCGAGTAACGGTTGAACAGGAACATTATCCAAAATTCCCCCATCATAAAACTTCTCACCATCAATCGTGATTGGTCGGAATGCGACAGGGATTGCGCAAGAAGCAAGCAATGAATTCTTCATATTTTCAACAGATAATTTTGCCAAGTTCTTGTATTTAATCATGTCGTGATCCTTCGTAAAGAAATGTTCATAATTGACTCGAAGTAAATCGTAAAAGTTTTTACGTTCTTCTCCTAAAAAGGTGGTTGCCACATAGACTTCTTTGTTTTCTAACAATTCAAATTTAACGGTTTCATCTAATAACTTTTCAAGTTTTTTAGTGCTATAAACACCTTTATTAAAGAAATTGAGTTTTTCTCGAAGCAGACGTTTGTAGATATGTTTTTCAATATTAAACAAACTATCTTTGTCTAAACTCAACCATGTTTTTTCCGCCAATTCGTAATCGCCCATGGCAAACATAACGGCATTTAAGCTACCAACGCTTGCTCCGCTATATACTGAGATTTGTTTGTCAAATCCTTTTTCTCTCAATGCTTTCCAAGCACCAATTTGATATGCCCCTCGAGCACCACCACCAGCTAAAGCTAGACCGATTTTCATCTTCTTTCCCCCTATGCAATTACGATTTGTTTAATGATATCTCCCTGTTTGATATTTAGAACTTGCTCCATCCCTTTTGTCACTTGTCCAAATACGGTATGGACACCATCTAGATGTGGAAAACTGTCATAACAAATAAAGAATTGTGATCCGCCAGTATCTTTTCCGGCATGCGCCATTGATAACGCTCCTACTTGATGTAGATGTGGGTTATTGTTTGTTTCACATTTTATTGTATACCCAGGTCCACCTGTTCCATTACCAATTGGGCAGCCACCTTGAGCGACAAATCCTGGAATTACACGATGAAATGTTAACCCATTGTAAAACCCCTTTTCAATCAGTTGTTTGAAGTTTGCGACTGTTCCTGGTGCACTTTCCTCAAATAATTCAATTTCAACGATACTTTCATTTTTTTCTAATGTCATTAATGCTTTCATAATATCCTCCTAATATTTTCTTAGTTGCTTGTCTCTGTATACTTCTTTAATAAATCCGCCACCAATACATTCCTCACCAACATAAAATACTGCGGCTTGCCCAGGAGTTACAGCACGAACTTTTTGGGGATAACTAACATATAGTTGATCTCCTTCAAACCGAATTGTAACATCATTATCTTTCTGACGATAGCGAAACTTCGCAGTGCATTTTAATGTTCCTTCAAATCGCTCAAGATTGATCAAGTTGACATCATCAACTAAGCATGCGTCACTATATAGTGTGTCATGATGAAACCCTTGTCCAACGATCAATTCATTTTTTTCTAAGTCTTTCCCAATCACAAACCAAGGTTCATTTCCGAATTCTTGACTTCCACCAATTCCTAGCCCTTTTCGTTGGCCAATAGTATAATACATTAATCCACTATGATGGGCAATTATTGTCCCGTCTTCCATGACAATATCGCCTGGTTTGGATGGTAAATAATTGGTTAAAAACTTATTGAAATCGCGTTCTCCGATGAAACAAATACCAGTTGAATCCTTTTTATCTTTGGTTGCGAGATCATAACGAAAGGCAATATCACGAACTTCTTGTTTTGTTAATTCCCCAACTGGGAATAACGTATACTGTAGTTGTTCACTTGTCAGTTGTGATAAAAAGTATGTTTGATCTTTATTAGTATCCACACCTTTTAATAAACGATGGGTGTCGCCATGAACCACACGAGCATAATGTCCCATCGCAATAAAGTCAGGGTTATATTGTTGCGCGTGTTTAATAAACGCATCAAATTTTATATATTTATTACATAGAATATCCGGATTTGGGGTTCGTCCCATTTCATATTCATGGAGAAAATACGTAAAGACATGATCCCAGTATTCTTTGATGAAGTCCACACGGTATAAGGGAATCCCTAACTTATCGGCAACCAATGAAGCATCATTAAAATCCTGTTCTTGAGGACAAATCTCGTCTTGAATATCTGGATTCCCTAATACATCATTGTTTAATGTGCTATCCCAATTACGCATAAATAGGCCAATCACATTGTATCCTTGTTCTTTCAACAAGGCACATGCAACACTACTATCTACACCCCCACTAAGTCCAACTACTACTGTTTTCATGCAATCACTCCATTAAAAGATGTCTATATCACTTGGCAATCTTAAATCACCACGTGGACTAACACTTATATCTAATATTTTTGGTCCATCAGGTAATGCCTGACGTTTGAATTGTTGTGAATAAAAACGCTTAAAGAAATGCGTTCCGTAACTGTTTGCTTCTTCCTGTGTTAAATCAAAAACATTTGGCAATAACCAACAAATTCGTTCCATATCATCGCCATGTCGTAACACACGATGAATGATAAAATCATTGATTTCGTATTTACCAATTGTGTCTTCTGTTTTTTGATTACTCGCAAGTTCCGGTGTAATTGGTGTATCAATAATACTAAACAACGTTTCTTGAACCGCTTCTTCAAAGCGATACATGGCGTAAGATTTGATCATAAAACGAACTAATGTTTTAGGAATTCCAGCATTGATTCCATACATGCTCATTTGATCACCATTATATGTGCACCAACCAAGGACAAGTTCACTCAAATCACCTGTTCCTAAAACCAAGCCTTGATGTTTATTGGCAAGGTTCATTAAAATCATTGTGCGGGCACGAGCTTGCGTATTTTCATAAGTGATGTCTTGCGTAATACCATCATGTCCAATCAACGAAAAATGTTCTTTAACATGTTGATTGATATCAATATCCAATACCGTTATCCCCAAAGATTCCATCAAATGCATAGCATTTTTTTTGGTTACTTTGCTTGTATGTAATCCTGGCATTGTCACACCAATAATTTCTTTACGATCATATTGTAATGCGTCATAAACTCGCACAGCAATTAACAAGGCAAGTGTCGAATCTAATCCGCCACTCACACCAACAATCAAACTTTTCGCATGAGTGTGTTTGATACGTTTTACTAAGGCATTTTCTTGTAATGCCGCGATTTTTTCAAAATCTTCTAAGACTCCCACTTTCGGTACAAACGGAGTGGGATCAAACTTTTTTACAAATGTATAATCCTCGCTTTTCGCTAATTGAAAGGATACTTTTTGAATATCAAAATCATATTTGTGTAGGGTATCACGATAACTAGCATTGGTACGTCGTGCAAAATCAATTTTCTGAATATCGATATCAGCATAGATGATTTCACTTTCTTGATTAAAGTTCTCAGTTTCAACCACTAGTTCACTGTTTTGAGCAATAACATTGTGCCCACTAAAAACTGTTTCGCTAGTCGATTCATTTACGCCAGCGCTACAATAAACATACGCCCCCGCATTGCGTCGACTATGTTCTAAAATCGTTCTACGACGAAGTTCACGTTTATGTAATACTTCATTAGAAGCACTTAAATTTAAAATGATTTTTGCACCATTAATTGCTAATATGTTTCCTGGACTAATTGGTGCCCACATGTCTTCACAAACCTCAACACCAAACGTCACTTCAGAGTCATCACTGACAAAGACGATATTTCCAAAAGGAACTTTTTGGCCAAAGACAGTCACAGATGTAACTTGATTAACAATGTCAAACCCGCTTTGGAACCATCTTTTCTCATAAAATTCGCCCGTATTTGGCAAATAAAACTTTGGAACAATTCCAAGGATTTTATTCTTTTGAATAACAAAAGCAGTATTATATAACACACTATCTATTTCAAAAGGAACTCCAACCACAACAATTCCTTCACTTGGATTATGTTCTAGTAGCTGTGCTACACTATCCATTACGTTGTGTAATAAACCTTCTTGAAAAAACATGTCATTGCACGTATATGCACTTACACTTAGTTCTGGAAAAACAGTGATACTACTCTTAATGTCTTGTAGTAACGAAAGCATTTCTTCCACATTAAACTTCGGATTCCCGACTTTCAATTTCGGGGTAACGCTCGCAACTTTAATAAAACTTTTACTATACATAATGCCACCTCATATTTGTTGGACTAAAATTTCTTTTCGCTTTTTGACTTCGGTAATAAACGTTTCTTGAAACTCTTTGTAGCCTTTTAACATTCTGGTAATATAGATTGTACGTAGTTTTCCATATTGTTTAATACCAAATTCAAAACTATACCTTTTTGTCACAATTGTTTCTACATTATCATATAACAACATCATTATTTCTCGATTATTAATTGATATTTTGACACCTTCATCAACCAATTCATATTGCAACAACATCTTTCGAATATATCCAAGAATAGTAATCAACAAAATCAATGAAACAAAGATGATGGAAAGCATTCTAAAAACATAAGAAATATCAGTATATAAGATTGCTAGTAAAAGCAACACTATTTCAATGACAAACAACGGAATGTAACTTACAAACATGACACGACGATATTGATACATTAAGATTTTCCTTTGTATAATTCGTTTTCCATAATGTAATGATATACTTTCTTAGGGACAGTTGATTGATCCATTGTTTGACGAAATTTAGTGCTACTAATTTCCATTTGAAACTCATCAAATATGATAAAGGAATTTTGATATTTTTTCAATACTTTATTATTGCTAATTAACTCCCTGATATCCAAGTGATCTCGACCAATGACAATAATCTTAAATTCACTTAAAATTCCTTCAATGTTAATCCATGTGTGCATGTGTTCTAAATTGTCTGCACCTATCACAAAACCAACTTCGCAATCTTCTCGATCACTAAAACGAATCAAACTTTGATATGTTCCTAAAAAGTCAGTATCATTGATTTCCAAATCACTCACACGGATATCATCAAAATCCTCAATCGCCAGTTCTAACATGTTTTTACGATGATGATTACTAACAAGTTCACTCTTTGTATAGGCACTACTTACAGGCAAAAAGATAAACTCTGTAAAATCTAGTTTATCTTTTAAAAATTCATAGACTTTAATATGGGCATTCGTTACCGGATTAAACGCACCACCAAATATTACTTTCACAGAACCACCTCTTACAATTATTATAACACATATATATATTTTATAGTATATATGATATAATATTACGAGGTGATTTTTTATGAAATTAGATAGAGAATATATATTGTCTTTAGCAAAAGAAATCTTGATGATTCCGAGTCCAAGTGGTTATCCCCAGGAAATTGTTCCTCGTATCAAACAAGAAGCTGATTTATACGGTTTACAATCTCTCCAAACAAAAAAAGGTAATCTAATTATTACCTACCCTGGAAAAACAAACTATAAAGTTGGTTTGAGTGTTCATGTTGATACTCTTGGGGCGATGATTCGCAGTGTCAATGGTAAAGGCGAAATTATGTTCACAACAATTGGTGGTCCAATATGGCCAACATTAGATGGTGAATATTGTACAATTCATACTCGTGATGGCCGTAATTATACAGGAACATTCTTATCAACTTCTCCTGCCGCTCACGTGTATAAAGACGCTTCTACAAAAGCCCGAAACCCTGAAAATATGTATGTTCGTATTGATGAGGTTGTGAAAAGTAAAGACGATGTAAATGCATTAGGAATTGAAGTTGGTAACTTCATTTTTATTGATCCAAAAACAACCATTACAGAAAGTGGTTTTGTAAAATCTCGTTTCTTAGATGATAAAATTAATGTTGCAAGCATCTTTGGAATGATTAAATATCTCAAAGAGAACAATATAGTTCCAAATGTTACGATTGAATTTATAATTTCAACCTATGAAGAAGTTGGACATGGTGCCGCATACATCCCCGAATTAGATGAAATGATAGCTGTTGATATGGGATGCATTGGTGATGATTTAACTTGTACTGAATATGATGTATCAATATGTCCGAAAGACTCTTCTGGTCCGTATGATTATAATTTAACAAATCGTTTAATCACAATTGCCAAAGACCAAAAAATATCACATGCGATTGATATTTATCCATATTATGGAAGTGATGTTTCTGCCGCAATCCGCGCTGGGAATGATATAAAAGGAGCACTTTGTGGTCCTGGTGTCCATGCTTCTCATGGGATGGAACGAACCCATATTCAAGGAATTGAAGCGACCATAGAATTATTAATTAACTATGTAAAATAACAAAGACAGAAACAAATGTTTCTGTCTTTTCTTTATTCAAATTCTACTACATGATTAAGCGGATTAAAAAATACCCGATTGCGAACCCAAAAATAAATAATGCTATTTTCCCAATGGTTGCTTTTGACATAACATCCTCCTTATTTCAATACAACTTTACGATATATTATGAAGACCAATTCTATTAACGAAAACAGAACCAATCCTACTATTGCGAAGCGAAAGTAATACCCAAATGAACTAAATCCAGCACGTTCTATCGGGGCATGATTAATGAATTCTAAATATAACACACTCAATCCCATCAACCCAAATACTACACTTCCCCAAACGATGTCGTTGCGATATTTTTTCATACTATTTCACTCCATTCAAATTATTCATCTGACAATATTTACGAATGATTATATGAAACCATCAAATATGTTTCAAATAATCGCAATCCATATCGTGCATTTATTGAATTTCTACCATTCTATTATAGCATATAATTGAACTTGTTTGAAAAATACTTTATATTTTGTATGCTACTTTATATTTTCTAAAAACAACTACTATTTTCATCTTCCAATATGATATACTATGATGTTAGGAGGCTGAAAATGAAAGTTATTCGACCAGATTACAAAAACTCAATAATGAATGTCTCAAATTCTTTTCTTCACTATTACCATGTTCCCACAAATTATCCTGGAATTAGTGAGTTAGATATTGAGTTGAAGAAAGATTATAATCACATTATTTATGTCTTGCTTGATGGTATGGGTTCCAATATAGTAAAGCATCATTTAAAACCAACCCAAGCCTTACGTCAATATATGCGTCAAGAAATCACAAGTGTCTTTCCACCAACAACTGTCGCAGCTACAAACGCTGTTTTAAGTGGTTTGCCACCTATTACGACAGGCTATCTTGGATGGGTTCAATATTTTCCAAAAGAAGATACGGATTTAATTGTCTTTTTAAATAAAGATTTTTACACAGAAACTCCCCAAAAAGAAATCTTACGAGATAAATACTTGCCTTATGATAATATTTGCACGAAGATTCATAAGCAAAATCCAAATATTCAAACTAATGTTTTCTTTCCTGCCTATATTGGTGGTGTTACCGAATCATTTGAAGATGCTGTTGAAAAAGTGCTTCTTGTGACTCATAATACAGATCAATCGTTCAACTACGTCTATTGGGTGCAACCAGACCTGATTGAACATACAGCAGGTATTTATTCACATGATGTCAAAGAGATGATGGAAAATCTAAATGCTACAGTTGAAGATTTATTTCAAAATATCGCTGATGATACTCTTGTCGTTATTCTTGCTGATCATGGATTAACTGACGTTAAAGAAATTAATTTTTTCCAATATGATTCCCTTACAAATATGTTGAAAAGAAAGCCCTCAATTGAACCAAGAGCTACTAATTTCTTTATTAAAGATGAATTCTTACTAGAATTTAAAGAAGAGTTTAACAAATATTTTTCATCGAAATATATTTTAATGAATCGTCAAGAATTTATGACTTCTAATTTGATGGGTGAAGGAGAAAAACATCCGTTAGTTGACACGTTTATTGGTGATTATATCGCGATTGCGATAGATCACTATATGATTAGTCTCACTGATAAAAAAATGTATAAAGCTCATCACGCTGGTTTACTAGAAGATGAAATGATGGTTCCCCTTATCATTTATAGCAAAAAATAAAGGACAAATATTTCTAATTGTCCTTTTTTTATTACTTAATCGTATCGATGAGATAATATTCATTTGTTAATATCCCGCGAAGTCCACTTGGTTCCTGTGTAATACATGTGATGACGAATGAAATTTCAACAGCATCAACCGTAAGTGTAACAGTTGTTTCAGACCCCGATGTTACAACATCATCAACAACAACTGTTTTGCCATCAAGTTCATCAACAACAACGGTGCATAAATCAGTAGTCTCAGAATTAAAGTGATTTTCACAAACATCACTTTCAGAAAGTGATGAGAAAAAGCTCTCTGAGACTGCGCTACTGGAAACGAATCCATTTGGTTTCATAAACAGAAAATATGCTCCATATAAGACAGCACCAACAATTATTATAATGAAAAGTCGTTTACCTAACTTCTTCATCTATATCACCTTTGTCCTTCTTTTTAAATGGTTTTGCGAAAACACTAAAAAGTCCTTTTGGTAAAGCTGCTAACCCACCGCTAACAATTTGGGGCATCATTTTGATTGATTCTTTATAAGCCATGCGACGAATCGCTTTTGGATCAAGCAATTCATTATCTGTAAACAAGTATTTTTGGGTTACAATTCCGACACGACATGTCAGTAATCCATTCGCAGTTCCACTCATAAAACTATTGGATAATGTTTTCACAAATGGTAAATCAGTCAATGTCTCACTTATCTTATTAGGCAGTAATTCTGTCATATCTAAGTCATCTAGACCTTCAGCAATAATACTGGTTGCCATAACATTGATTGATAGTTTTAATAATTTAGGATATGTAGGTCTAAATCCAGTAATAACAGTGATTTCTTTAATCATTTTCAAGTTAATTGCAATCACACTAAGCATATCTAAGTTTCCATTTTGCGATAAAGCTGTTGAAATCATGACAGTTTTAGAATTACGTATAATGATTTCATTTATCTTATCTTTAATTGTTGTTTGAAATATATTGGTCAATTCATTCTTTAATATCGATTTATCTTTCATAGCATCTGTTAAACGAACTTTATCATCTTCAGTAAGATACTCATTTTTCATTAAAATATTGGCAGCATCTTTATACACTCTAAAACGCTTTGCCTCATCATTCATGATGTCGCTAACACTAAATGTCGGAGCAAATACAATAACACGTAATGGGTTAATAATTAATACATAAACAAGGATTGCGCTCAACCCATAAAAGCCATATTCAACATATGGATGAATATCGCGGAGGCTAGTTCCAACTTGCATAATGTTACTTAAAAGAATAAACAAAAATACAACTAAAACACCTGTTCCAATTAAATACCAAAATTTTCTTTTTTCCACAAATCTCACCTCTGTATATATTTTATCACATAAATGTGAAAATAATAAGAAAACACCACAATCGTGGTGTTTTCTTAAAAAATATCTTCTTCCTCTTCAATGACAGATGGATCTTTTGTTTTGTTAAGAACAAAGACATTCCATCCAAAGAAAATAAACAGCAATGCATAGTTGAAATTATATACATTTTTTATTTCGTCTGTTCGGATATGGAAATGACTGACAAAGATACCATGGTTAATAAGTCCATTAATCATCTCAGGTAAGAATATTGTAAACAAGATTGCTGAAACAACCATAAAGAACGATAAGATAACGTTGTAAAGAGAAGCTTCAACTAAAAGACTCTTTTGAACTTTCTCACCAACCAATGCATATATCAAAAGCAATCCGTTAAAAACAAAGAAAAATGTTACAACATATAAAGGTAGATTATTAATTACATAGTCTTCGCCATTATAAGTTAAGACTGTTTGGAATATTGTGGTTGAAACAGTTCCATACATTTCTTTTGGGAATTGATCGATAAATAACAATAATACAATTGTAATTAATAAAACAAAAACTAAATTTATTTTCATTAGTAAACGCAATAGTTTATCCTTACTCATTTCATATTCTCCTCATAAATTCGATACCACTTCTTCACAAAATCATGACTAAACGGTTCTTTTCTCTCTTCAATCATTGTTTTTAATAATGTTAATTCTGCTTCAAGAATTTGTTTTAATTCAACTGGGTAGTCCATTCTCTCTTTGTGTTTGTTGTATTCGTTACGATCTAGTACATTATAGCTGAAATCATGAATTACTTTAATATCAAGATCATAATCAATGTACTTTAACGCTTCTTCATCATACAAGTATGGGGAAGCAATATTACAATAATAATGAATTTCATTCTTTTTGATTATTCCAATGATATTGAACCAATGATTTCGATAAAACCATGAAACGCTGGGTTCTCTTGTATGCCAAAATCTCCCGTTTGCTTCAATCACTTTTGTTCGTTTATTCGCAACAATAATATAATCATCAGTAGCTTCTAAAACCGTTGCTTTTTCCCAAATACGATGCAATGTCTCATCATGCTTATAACTATGTATTTGAATATCTTGATACGCTTTAGGAATCATAAATTACCACTCCTCTCTTATATGTATTATATCATTAATTAGTTTATTTTAATAACCAATCTTTACCTTTTAAACTATCTGGTTCATGTTTCCATAAATCATTATAGTTTTGCTGACGCAAGATCTCATAAGCAAGAATTGCAACAGTATTTGATAAATTCAAACTACGAACTTTATCTGTCATAGGTAATCGTAAACAATGATCTAATTGATCTTTTAAGATTTCTTTGGGAATCCCACTCGACTCACTCCCGAAAATCATGTAGATATCTTTATTACCTTGATTGGAAAAATCCATTTGATCTGGTGGTTTTGTTCCATACCTTGTCATAAAGAACATTTCTCCGCTGTTTTGTGAAAGAAATGCTTCAAAATTGGGATATACTTTGTAGTTTACATGTTCTAAATAATTCGCAGCACTGCGTCTGACGTCTTTTATATCTAGAGAAAACCCTAATGGTTCAATTAAATGCAACATCATATCTGTTGCTGCACATGTACGCATTATGTTCCCTGTATTTTGCGGTATTTCGGGATGATATAAAACTATATGATTCATCTTATTTCTTCCTTTCTAGTTCTTTAATTGCTTTAATGCCGACACTATTATACCATGAAACATTTTGAAGTGACTCAATACTTTTTTGAATTATCGGAATACTTTCAATAATTCCTTGATTCATGAGTAAGCAAATCGCATTTCGTTTGATAACTGTGGCACCTTTCCAACTTGATGCATTGTTTTTATATTGTTTCAGATAGTCGCGATTACTCATTTGCAATAGCGAAATCAGATCAATAATTTCTTTCCCATCTGGTTCAAATTCAGGATGGAGATGAACATCAATTCCCTTATTTTTTGGACAAACTATTTGGCATATATCACAGCCATACACCATTGTTTGTAACTGGGTCATTTCTGCGAATGAAAAAGTTTTTTTACTTTGGGTTAATTCACTAATACATCGTTCTTTAATAAATCCACCATCTAACGCGTTAGTTGGGCAAGCATCAATACAAATGCGACATGTCCCACATGTATCCAATACTTGAAAGTCTTTTCCAATTGGAACATCAATTAATATTGTTGCTAAATATAGATATCCACCAAATTCTGGATGAATCAAATATTGATTTTTACCTAAAAACCCAAGATTACTGACATATCCAGCCCAACGTTCATCAACAAATGATATATCAACACTACCTAATGTCTTAATTCCTAAATCAGATAACGCTTTTTCAATGTTTTGGATAATGCCTCTAAAAACAATATGATAATCCGTACCATAACAGTATCTTGATAATACTCCCGTTTGCTTTCCAGCCCACTTTGTCGCCAATGAAGGATAACTTAAGCCAAGCGTGAGGATTGTTTGATACCCTTCAAATTTTGAATAATCACTAAAAATATCATCCTTTTGTAAGGATGAACGAGTTTGAATATATTCATCAACACTAACGATACCAAATGCATCAACGTGTCGTTCGAGGATTTCTATGATAGTTTTTTTCATTAAATCACCTACACTTATTATATCTTGTAACGTAAAATTGTCAAAACATTGGTTGTGCATATATTATACATTGTTTGAATGTTGTTCTAAAATAATACATATCAACGAAATCACGTAGTAATTTGCTACAATATGGTTGGTGATGATATGAAATCTATAGGTGAAAGAATCAAAGATATTCGTGAGGAACAAGGTTTTCCGCAAAAACAAGTTAGTGATATTTTAGGAATTCAACGTCCAAATTATTCAAAAATTGAACATGATAAACAAAATTTAACTCCTCGTCAATTGAAACTATTATGTGAGTTTTTTGATGTGTCTGCTGATTATATTCTTGACATTACTGTAAAAAACAAGAAAGCCATTTCCAAATTTGATCAAGACGATATCTTGCACTCTTTAGAAGTCATTAAACAAAAAATACGTTAAAAACTAGTGTAAACTAGTTTTTTTATTTTGAAATATTCTTTATGTTATAATAAAAATATATGGAGGTGATACGATGAAAGCTATAATTCGGCAAATCAGCTTTAATTTAAAAGCTATCTTTTTATTCGAACTTGTTTATCGAATTATTGGAATTTTATTTATCCTACCAATAATGAATGGATTACTCCAATTATCATTCTTGTTGACAGACAATAGCTATATCTCAAACAGCGAGTTTGTTGACTATATTACAGATCCAGTTACGATTATGTTATTATTCTTTTTATTATTAGTGATTGGTCTTTATCTAAGTATCGAAGCTATCTTTTTATCCGTGATCTTTCAATTTTCATTTTTCCAAGAAAAGATTGTGTTGAGACAAGTCCTTAATCTTGGATTAGATAAAACGATTCATGTTTTGAAGAAATATCATATTATGATAGTAATTCCGGGTATTTTGTTTTTCATTCTGATTGAATCAATTTCCCTTACAGGGTTATATTCATCCTATGCTTTACCCCCTGTTTTATTAGAACAGATTACCACCAATCAATCATGGATTATTCTTTTACTAGTTTTTATTTTAGTAGTAATGATATGTTTTATCGAATCAATGTTTATCATTCACATTACTACATTTCATTCGATGAAGATATCACAATTAATTATAGATATTCGTGCTTTACTATCTCGAAAAAGACTTCGTTTACTTTTAGAACTTATTGCGATTACTCTTGTTGCAAATATCATACTATATATTTTATTTATGACTACCGTTGGACTACTTTCTGTGATTCTTTCAGCAACATATAGTACCCAAGCAACGTTAAGTATTCTTCTAACATTGCTATATATCTTAAACCTTGTTTTCTTCTTTATCGTTAGTATTGTGTTGGTTCCATTCTTGTTTTCATGGAGCAATAACTGGTATCACAAACAAAAATATTTAGCAAATATTTCATTTGAGATTATGACAGAACCTTATAAGAAACCTTATAAGAAACGAAATATTTCGACTTTATTATTAGTTTCAACTTTGGTCATCATCATTGTAATTAATATCTTTAATACCTATCAATTTATCGATCAAACCCTTCACCATATTCAGTTATTTAATTATCCTGAGGTCATTGCCCATCGTGGTGATACCATTAATAGTCCTGAAAATACTCTAGCATCCATCAAAGAAGGTTTACATAATCAAGCTGATTCGATTGAATTCGATGTCCGATTAACTAAAGATGGTATCCCTGTCTTGATGCATGATGAAACACTTGCACGTACAACTGGTGGAGTTAGTTCTTCAAAAGTAGCTGATTTAACATATGAGGAACTTCTTGAATATGATGTTGGTAGTTGGTTCAGCGATATTTATATTGGAGAACACATTCCAACACTTGAGGAAGCATTAACGTTAATTGGTAATAAAGCCGATGTCTACCTTGAAATTAAAGGTAGTACTCGAGGTATTGAACAAGCTATCATTGATGTTATCAATGAGTTGAATATGGAAAACCATATCAAAATAATGTCCTTCAACTCTCAAGTTTTAAAAAATATCAAAACAATTGATTCATCACTCCAAACTGTTTTCTTATTGAATTCATTCTATGGTGATTTAACGGTATTGTTGGAAAATGAAAATATCGATGAATTCGCTTTTGAAAATAGTTTTATCATTCAAAACACTGATCTCATCAATCAAATCAAACAAGCAAATCGAAATATCTATATTTGGACTGTTGATGATTCGATAGCAATTGAAAACCTTACAAGACTAGGTGTTGATGGTATCATTACAAATGTTCCTTTGGAATCAAGAATTATTATCTACAAACGAACAACAAGAGCAATTTATTACGATTTGTTAGAAAAGATATATCAGTAACAATTCCCACTCAATTCGTTTGAAGAGGTAGTTATCGAAAAACACATTTAATAAAAAAAGCACTTTGTTAAAGTGCTTTTTCTCTAATCTTTTCGACAAGTAATGTATCAAAAATATGATGTTGCAACATTTCAATTTCTTCTTTATATGGTGGATATAGTCGTTCTTTTGACTCGTCATTTTTGGTGATATATGGTGTTTCTAAAATCTTTGGAATCTCTAAGAAATCAGGATGATGAACGACACCGTAAAGGGCTTCATATCCAATGTAGCCAAATCCAATATTTTCATGGCGGTCTTTTGATGCTTCAATTGGATTTTTTGAATCGTTTATATGGAACACACTTATACGTTCTTTACCAATCACTCGATCAAACTCTTCAATAACTTCATTAAAGTTGTCTTTGACGTGATATCCCGAATCATGTGTATGGCATGTGTCGAAACAAACACTTAATCGTTCATTGTGAGTTACACCATCAATAATTCGTTTTAGTTCTTCAAACGTTTTACCAACTTCTGTTCCTTTTCCAGCCATTGTTTCCAGTGCGATGAAGACATCTAGATCTTTGGTGTTTTCAATGACTTGGTTCAATCCTTCAATGATGTATTGAATTCCAATATCGACACCTTGTTTGACATGTGCTCCTGGATGCAAAACAATTTGTTTGGCACCAATTGCCGCAGTTCTCTTAATTTCACTTGTTAAAAAATCAACAGCAAATGCTCGTTTTTCTGGATCATGATTTGCCAAGTTCATCACATATGGTGCATGAACAATCACATTATCAAATGATAACCCATGTTCTTTCATTAACACTTGTGCTTCTTCTATTCTCATATCACTAATTGGACGGCGTTGTGTATTTTGCGGTGCTCCAGTATAAATCATAAAAGCGTTCGCTCCATAACTTATTGCTTCTTTAACACTACCAAGCAACATTTCTTTACCATTCATTGATACATGACTACCAATTTTTAACATAGTTTTCACCTACTTACTTCTTTTTCGTAACACTTTCACTTTCGCTTTTTGTAATTCTTTATGATATTTCTTTTTATAACCAGGTTTTACCTTGCTATCATGTTTCTTTACATTGACAGTGTTTTTATCAAATCCTGCATGAACCAAATCACGTTTTTGACGTTCTTTACGTTCACGACGTTCTACTAATTCATTATTCTTTATATCTTTATAAACAATCTTGATGCCTTTGCTTTCTAAAAAGTCTAAATACATGTCATCTTTTGGTGTATAAAGACTGATTGCAAGACCGGTATATTGGGCACGACCTGTACGTCCTGTACGATGAACATAAAATTCCATATCTTTTGGCATATCATAGTTAATAACATGGCTAACACCATCAATATCAATTCCACGTGATGCGATATCACTTGCAACGATATATTGGAATTCAGCACGGTTTGCACGATCCATTAAGCGCTTGCGTTCACGTGGTGAAACACCACCATGAATTTTACTAACACTAAAGCCTTTTGAAAGCATCAAAGAATAAATCGTATCAACTTCTTCTTTGCGATTGCAAAAGATTAACCCAATATACGGATTAATTGTTGTTAATAACTGCAATAACACTGTATCACGATCACCACTTTTAATTGGCACAAAGATGTGCTCAATGTTTAAAGACGACAATTCGCGTGGTTTGATATAGATTTCTTCAGGATGATTCATATATTTTCGTAAGAATGGTTTTAGTTTTTCAGGAATTGTTGCACTAAAGACCATCATTTGTAGTTCTTCTTTCATTAATCCTGCAATTTTATCGATATCTTCTAAAAATCCAATTTCTAAAGCCATATCTGCCTCATCAAGAACGAATGTTTTTGCTTTGTAGATATCTAAGACATTTTCTTTAATTGCTAAATCAACAATTTTTCCAGGTGTTCCAATTACGATTTGTGGTTGTGATTTTTTTAGACGATCAATCTCACTATTACGATCTGATCCACCACTGTATTTACGAATATCAATTTTTGTTTCTGATTCATTCGCGATTTGGATACTGAAATCATATATTTGTGAAGCAAGTTCTCTTGTCGGAGCACAAATTACCACTTGGACATCTTTTTTTGTTACGTCCAACTGTTCAAAAATAGGTATTAAAAAAGCATGGGTTTTTCCACTTCCTGTTTGGCTACACCCAATAATATCACTACCTTTTAATGCTTTGGGAATCACCAATTCTTGTATTGGTGTAAACTTCTCAAATCCTAGTTTATCGATTGCTTTTTGAATATATTGTTGTTCAATTTTCATGGTATCTCTCCTTACTTCTATTATACTATATAATTATATCATTTCCAAATCATATGGCACTTTGTTATAATGAATTTGGGTGATAGAATGAAAACAATTAAGATTACTCCTCGTGGCTATTGCCATGGAGTAGTAAGCGCAATAAATACTATAACAAAATTAGATAAATTGTCAATGAAAAAACCAATATATATTTTGGGAATGCTTGTCCATAACAAGCAAATCATTGAAAAGTTGGAACAAGATGGAATTATAACATTACATGACCCTTCAAAAACACGTCTAGAGCTTCTAAACCAGGTTACTTCAGGAACAGTTATCTTCACTGCTCATGGCATAAGTCCGATTGTCAAGCAAACAGCGTTAGAAAAGGGATTGGATATCATAGACACCACTTGTGATGATGTTTTGAAGAGTCAAGAAGTGATTTTAGAATACTTGGCCCAAGACTATGATGTTTTATATATTGGAAAACATGGCCATCCCGAAAGTGAGGCTGCCTTATCACTATCTGAGCGTGTGCATTTGGTTGAGACAATGGATGATTTAAACAATGTTGCTTTTAACCGTATTGCCATCACTAATCAAACAACAATGAGCATTTACGATGTCTATCAAATTAGTGAAGAAGCAAAAAAACGTTTCCCTAACGTTGTGTTTGTTGATGAGATATGTAATGCGACAAGAATTCGTCAAGAAGCAATTATCAATCAAACACCAGTTGATCACTGCTTTATCGTTGGTGATATTCTATCTAATAATAGTCAAAAATTAGTTCATGTTTCCATCGAAGAAGCCCATATTCCTGCCTCGTTAATTGAAACAGTCGATGATATTGATATTGATTTTCTAAAAACGCTCAATTGTGTCAGTGTTAGTTCTGGCGCTTCAACGCCAACACAAACAACTAATCAAGTAATCCAGTTTCTAGAACAGTTTGATCCATTGGATATTTCGACCCATCAAAGATAAAAAAGCCAATCCTTAGATTGGCTTTTTATTTAATTTTGTGTTACCCAAATGAATGTACGTTGATCTAAAATATAATTTGTTTCAACGTCACGATCAAATTCATTAAAGTCAACATTTGCTTCAATAGCAATCAGATAACTAGTACCATCCGTACCATCGACACTAGTAAATTCAATTGTATTGTCGCCGTCAACAACTTCAACACTGTCGATTGTTATATAATCAGTACCATTCCATTCTTTTAATACTGCGAAAACTTTGTTTGTTGTTCCATCATAAATGATGACTTCATTTACATCAGGTAAACTAATATTTACGGAAGAAGTGATATTAGTACCATCGACAGTAATTCCACCGATATTGATCTCTTGTAATACTTTTTGTAATGTTGTGAGATCATAAGTAAATACTGTTTCTGTTGTAAATCCGCCGAGACCATCTTTGATGTCAGCTGTAACAACGATTTGATAATCATGATTATTATAATAATTTAATAAATCTATTGTTGCATTATTAACTGGGTTTGTTGCGTTAATAATATATGTATCGCCAGCTTCTAAAGTGTCTTTATCATATACTGTTAAATGAATATAATTACTATATAGAATATCGAAATAGTCATCAACCAATACGTCAATATAAACGAATAATGGTTCGTTGACAACATTAACAAAGGAAATGAGATCTCTTGTAGTCGTTGTAACTGTCACAGTATCTAATACTTCATCAAATTGTTCTTGTAGGTAATCTCGTAAAGAGTAATCTGTTACAAGACGAATTGTATATTCACTGTCACTACTTAATCCAGTAAACTCAAGGCCTGTATAATCTCCAACATAAACTTCGATTTCACTAATTGCGGATCCGTCTTCCATTAGGATGGCCTTTAAATTGTTAGTAATAACGCTATCAGGATCTGTTACAAGGACATTAAATGTAATTGAATCAATTCCAGGTTCAACTCCATAAATTTCGCCAGTAACCATGGTGTTAGCTTCTGTTTGTGCAAATTCATATGTCAGTAATTTACCATCAAATTCATCGCTACCATCATTTAAATTATAATCTGTTTCAATACGGATATTAAAATATTCATTTGAATAAATATTTGAGAATGTTACATTAGGGTTTAACCCTTCGAATAGTGGAATTGGGACACCAAATTGAACATCATCAATGTACAATACAGCTTGCAAGTCTCCTGTAATAACATCGTCTAAATCAACGACATTAACATCAAAACTAACTGAGTTTTGAGTGCTATTTACATTATGAATAACTGCGGTTGGAGCTTCTTTCGGTTCTGTGCGAACAGTAAATTCTCCTAATGGATAGTCCTCAACAATACTTCCACCATTGTTTAAATCATAATTAACAACGACTTTCACTTTATATACAACATCACTTTGAGTATTAGTGAATGTTACACTGTTTTCACCAACTGTCAATATTTGATCTTTCCCAACTACTAGTTCGTTATTTTTATATAGTAATGCTAACAATGTACCAGGAACTCTAACATTGTCAACGTCAGTTATTAGGATGTCAAATGTAATTGTTTCTGTTGTGCTATCAGGATTAGATATTACACCAGTTGGTACAACTTTTGGATCGGTTTTGATTGAAGATTGCACCAATATTTCATCATTTTGAATTCCCGCATTATCTAAAACATTATAATCAGCAGAAACAATAATTGCATATTCTGTATCGCTTTCTAATCCACTATAAGTAATGTGGTTTGTTCCAACAACAAGAGCTTGTGTTGTGTCTGCGACACCATTGATGTAAACGAATAAACTATTATCTTCAACCGTATTATCCGCATCCATAACAACAACATCAAATTCAAATCCACCGTTGTTTGAAACTATATTTTGCAATTCAGCACCTGGAATCAGTGGTTGAAATGCTGGGAGTAAATATCGTTCAAGAATTTCATCTTCTACAGTACCCTTTCCGTCAATCAAGTTGTAATCTGCAGTAATTTCGAAACTGTATTCTTGATTATGTGCAATCAAATAACTAAATACCAATTGGTAGGTATCTGTATTAAATTGAATTGTTTGAACAGGAAGTCCTCCTTCAAATAACGTAGCTACTAAAGCTCCTTTTAATGACTCACTTGGATCAGCTACTAATAAATCAATTGTTACATAACCTTGTTTCACTGAAACTTCATCTATGTATATTGTTGGAGGAGTATTTGGTAATGTACGGAGTGGTTGTCTAGGTAAAATAATTTGATTATCTTGACGGTCATTACCATCATTCAAATCATAAGATGCAACGATTTCAATATCAAACTCAAAATCAGATAAAATATTAAAGACTTGGAAGTTTGTTTGGTATTCTAAAATTTCAATACTACGTACTAAATCGTCACCAACATATAGATTTGCAACCAACGTATCTTTAAAAATTAAATTATCTGGATCATCAATGTTGAGTTTAAACAAGATGCGATTTTCTTCAATAACCAAATCATCTATTTGTGGTTGAGGTACTGAGTTTGGTGATGTGAAAAAACTATGTGTTGTTAAAACATTATCAGTTAATGTTCCATTTCCATCACGTAGGTCGTAATCTGAAACAACTTGTAAGGTATATTCATTGTCATTCAGTAGTCCCCCGATTGTTACTCCAGTAGTTGAACCTGTAATAGGGTATTCATTATCTTCATCATCGTTTATAACAACGCGTAATTTACCTGCTTTAGTTACTGAATCAATGTCATTATAGGTAACATCAAATGTTACACTATTGCTACTAACCACAACATTACTAATAGAAGCACTTGGTAAACTTGTTGGTAATGTCGTGAATAAATTATCAAATAGCACAACTTCTTCTTGTAATCCATCTGCATCATCAAGATCATAAGTTGCTCGAACTTTTACTTCATAGTGTTTGTTTGTTGATAACCCTGTGAAATCAACAGTTTGATTTCCTGGATTTATAATTTCATATTTAACAAGAGTTTCACCACTAAATAATTCAGCGACCAAAGTTCCTGTTTCAATTACGTCATCCTCATCGGTAATATTAAAATCGATTGATATATTATTTTGTGAAATCGAATAAGATTCGCGAACGACTGAGGGAAGAGTTTTATAAACATACAAATTGAATTCATTATTTGATGTTACCAAAGTTGTTTTCACATCTTTACCATCAAAATAATCAATATCATCAATCTCATATTCTCCTAAGCCTAACGTATCCCCAGCACTCATATCAAAATAAACAGCACTCGTTGTTGAATCCTCAGTAAAACGAGTATATTTGTACGAGTACCCATTTATAACAACTGCTCTAATCTCAAGATTATCTGGGTTGTTTAATTCAACACCAACTCTTGCCGAAGCATTCTTTTCTTTGTAGAACAAAGTTAGTTCTGTTCCATTATTTGGATTCGTGCCATCAATGCTTACCCCAACAAATGTTGGAGCTGTTAATGTATTACTTTGACTACCAGTACAAGCAGTCAGAATAAAGACCAGTGTAAGGACTCCGAGTATTGACAATAGTTTCTTCATTGATATTCCTCCATTCATTTCCCTAATTCAATAATAATATATTTTATCTAATTTACTATTTTATCATAATAATGTTATTTAATCAATATTATAACGATTTTTCATAAAACAAAACACTGCTTTATTTGACACCTTTTTTGATAACTTTATCACCGTAATTTTCGTTAATACTATCCAACAATTTCATTATACCTTCTTCTTTGACCACATTATCAGGTATTTTAAAGATGTTGAGTTGTCGGAAATTTTGTGATTGATCAATTAAATTACTCACACTTACTCCAAGTAATCTGATTGGCTTCTCGCTTTGATTCTCATCAAACAACATTTCGACGATCCCAAATATTTCATAATATGCGCCAGTATGAAATTCTAACGTCTTACTTCGATTAATCTGTGTAAAATCGTCATAACGAACTTGTATACTAATTGTTTTTGCAACTGATTCATCTGCTTCCATTCGTTCCACAACTTTTTTTGTAAGGGCAGCTAATTTTTCTAAAGCATCTTGATACTCATAAACATTAGTTGCGTATGTACTTGAGTTTCCAATGCTTTTCATATCCGCATATCTATTTGGTTCAACAGCACGGTTGTCGTTTCCTTTGGCAAGCTCTAAAAACTCTTCCATTCGGTTTCCTAAAACCAGTGCCAATTTTTTCTTATCTTGAAAAGCGACCATATCGCCAATTGTATTGATTCCTAATAATTTCAAGTTGGGATATGTTTTTTTCCCTATTCCAAACATCTCTTCAATCGGAACCGGCCACAAAATACCTTCAATATCACGTTTTCTTAATACTGTTATCCCCAGTGGCTTTTTGATATCACTTGCCATTTTTGCCAAAAACATGTTTGGCGCAATTCCAATACTGACAGGAAGATGAAATTCATCGTACAATCTGGTTTGTATTTCTGTGGCAATATCCAATGGATGACGATCATCACAATAATCAGTCATCTCTAAATATCCTTCATCAATACTCCCTCTTTCAATAATGTCAGTATACTCACTTAATAATTCAAAAAAGATATCGCTATACTTTCGATACAAATCAAAATTCACAGGTAACAGTAATAATTGTGGGCATAATCTTCTCGCTTCAACAGTACTCATTCCACTTTTGACTCCGTATTGTCTTGCGACATAATTTGCCGTTGTTAAAACGCCACGATCAGTTCTACCACCAATCCCGATTGGTTTTGTTTCAAGACTTCGATCTTCGGCCATTTCACAACTGGCAAAAAATGCATTTAAGTCGATATGAAAGATAATTCGATATGTTTTTTCCATAAAAAATCTTCCCTTTTGTCATATTTTATAATATAATGTAACAAGACATAATCATTATATCATAATTGAATAATCGAGGTGAAAAAATGCCAACTAGTAAAAAGCGCGTAAAGAAAGAGTCAGAAGAAGCAAAAGTAATTGTTAGAAATCCAGTGAAAACACCACTTGGTAAAATCGTTATAATTACATTATCATTTGGTTTTGTTCTTGCGATTGTAGTGTCTTTAGTTTATGTTATGTACGAAATCGCTATTCGATAACAAAAAGCATCCTAAGGATGCTTTTTTTATTGCAATAACTCCCTAGCACTTAAGACAGCAGCCTCACTAACAGTATCCCCTGAAATCATTGAGGCAATTTCTTTAACACGTTCTTCGCCTTTTAATATTGCGATACTCGCTTTTGTTCGACCATCTACAACCTGTTTTGAAATAAATAGATGGTGATCGCTGTGAGCTGCTACTTGTGGAATATGGGTAATACAAATTACTTGTGTCTTGGTACTTATTTCCACCATTTTCTTAGCAACCTGGTTTGCAATATAACCACTTACTCCTGAATCAATTTCATCAAATATGATCAAACTAAGTTGTAACGATGACACTAATAAATTTTTAAGTCCAAGCATGATGCGGCTCATTTCCCCACCACTTGCACTTTTCGACAAACTTTTTAATGGTTCTCCAACATTAGTAGTAATCAAGAAATCAACATGATCAATACCTTGTTCTAAGAATAATGATGCATCTAAATAATCTTTTGGTAGTAAATCCTCAAATGCAATATGAAATTGTGCTTTTTTTAACTCTAAATCATACAATATCGCTATCAATTCTTGCTCGATATAATGACTTGTTTCTTTTCGTAATTGACGCAACAATTTCGCAGAATCAAGAACCCTGTTAAATGTGTATTTTACAACATTTTTTTGTTCCTCAATGACGTCATCAAAATGATCAATATTATCAATATCTTTTGTGATTTGTTCTAAATAGTCAATCAATTGTGGAAGTTCTTTTCGATACTTCCTTTTTAATTGTTCGATATCGTTTAATCGGGTTTCATACTGATCTAATAATCGCGGGTTAAAATCTAAAGAGTCAACTTCGTTTTTTAACTCTTCAAAAATATCAACTAGCTCAAAATAATTACTTTCAAAGCGATCTTTTATTGTCTTGTAATTATCATGATAACTTTCAATATATGACAATTGTTTGGAAACATCATAAATGCGATCAATCGCAAATGATGAGTTAAGTAACTCTTTTGCTTCCGAAAGTGTTGTATAGATTCGATCAAAGTTTTTCATCTTTTCAACAGTTTCTTTTAGTTCAGTTTCTTCATCGATATTGAGATTAAAGTTTAACAATTCCATTTGTTGAAACTTCATCAAATCGAGTTTTTCCGTTACTTCATCCTTCGAACGAAGCAAGCGATCATACTCTTTTTTGGCTTTTTTATATTCCTTTAAATCTTGATGATATTGTCCTAGTAATTGTTCCGTTTCTTCTTGTTTAAACCCATCAATAATATCCAAATATGTATCAGGATTAATCAGGCGATGGGTATCGTGTTGCGTATGGATGTCAGCTAATAGTGATGTGATTTCTTTTAATTGGGTTAACGTAATTGTTTGCCCGTTTAATTTAATCATATTGTTGTTATTTGGAGTAATTTGACGACGAATAATTAATTCATTTGTCGAAGCATCCAGTTCATAATCGTTTAACAATTTTGTGATTCTATCATTGTGATAAACAAAAACGCCTTCAACAATGGCTTTATCTTCATTGGTACGAACGATGTTAGATGTTGCACGATCACCTAAAAGAAGACCAATCGCATCGATTAATAAACTTTTACCAGCACCTGTTTCACCAGTTAAGGCAGTCATCCCTTTTTCAAAGTCGACTTCAATGTTTTCAATAATTGCAAAATTTCTGACAGAAATATAACGAAGCATAGAAATCCACTCCTATAACAGTGATTTTACTTTCTTAATCACAGATTCTTGATCTAAATGTAACGATTGTAACAATTCCTTTTTACTTCCTTGTTCCACATACTGATCTTTAATACCAAGTAAAGTTACGTCAACTGTTTGCCGTTGTTCACTATAATATTCCATGACACTACTTCCAAATCCACCTTGAAGAATAGATTCTTCATAAATGATGATTGGTTTGTGTTTTTGAAAGACACGTTGTAATGTCTCGTGATCTAATGGTTTAATGACGTAAGCGTCAATCACTTCAACACCAAGAGCTTTTAGATCATATCGAACTTCCTCTAAGATACTTCCAAATGCGATAAATGTTGCTTTTTCACCTGGTTCCAAAATATTCCATTTCATCGAACTAAGTTCTGAAGTAATCCCTTTGTTAAAATCATATAGGACATTCCCTCGTTCATAACGAACGACAAATGGACCTGTGTTTTCTAAAAATGCATAATTCAATACTTTGTATGCTTCTTCTGGAGTACGAGGGTGTGTAATTACCAT
Source organism: Candidatus Izemoplasma sp. (assembly GCA_041554935.1). GTDB lineage: Bacteria > Bacillota_I > Bacilli_A > Izemoplasmatales > Izemoplasmataceae > Izemoplasma. The sequence continues at coordinate 2,714 of JBFFLJ010000020.1, read as the reverse complement.
ATTAGGGATTGGACGAAGTAAGGGAATATCAAAGACACCTTGATGTGTCTCACCATCAGCCCCGACAATACCGGCACGATCGATTCCAAAAATAACTTTTGCTTGTTGACGAGCAACATCGTGGTTTACTTGATCATACGCTCTTTGAATAAATGTTGAATAGATTGGCGTAAAGACATCAATTCCACTAAGTGCCAACCCAGCTGACATGGTAACAGCCATCTGTTCAGCAATTCCAACATCGATAATTTTGGTTGGGAATTGTTGTTGGTATTTTATAAAGGAACTTCCCGCAATCATCGCGGGAATTACGACTGTAAATAAATCGTGTTTTGAAGCATAATCAATCATATATTCACTGATTATAGTACTCCAAGAGTACTCATTTTGCTTTTCAGATTTTAAAATTTCGCCACTTTCAATATCAAATGGTGAAACACCATGCCATGTTCCAAGTTTATCGTTCTCACTTGGTTTATACCCTTTTCCTTTTTCTGTTAAAACATGAATAACACAAGGTTTGTTGCTTTTTTTAGCAACTTCAAAATATTTAATTAACTCTTTAAAATTATGACCATTGATTGGACCATAATAACTAAATCCAAGATCATCATAGAGTGTATTATTGCTGATAAATCCTTTGACACCGCGTTCTACTTTTGATGTTAAACGTCGTAAGAATTTAGGTAAAAAACGGATGACACCAGCTTTAGCGCGCTTATAGATAGACTTACTACGAATATCATTAAAGATTCGTGATAAATAACCAATGTTTTCACCAATACTCATTTCATTGTCATTAACAATGATAATTGGTTGATGGTCTTTGAGACCACCCAAATAGTTCATAGCTTCAAATGCCATTCCACCAGTTAATGCTCCATCGCCAATAATTGGAATGACTTTATGAGACTCTTTTTTATATTTTCGACTAATCTCAAATCCAGCCGCCGCAGCGATTGAGGTACTAGAATGTCCTGCCTCAAAAATATCATGTTCGCTTTCACTACGTTTTAAGAAACCTGATAATCCTTCAAATTGTCTTAAATTGGCAAAATCTTTGGCACGTCCAGTTAGAATTTTATGAACATATCCTTGATGTCCAACATCAAAAATGAATTGATCTTTGGGACTATCAAAGACTTTATGTAAGGCAATTGTTAGTTCCACCACGCCTAAATTTGAGGACAAATGTCCTCCTGTTTTACTAACAGAATCCATGAGAAACGCTCTAATTTGAGAACTTAATTCCTCTAATTCTTTATTATTTAATGCTTTTAAAAATGATGGATTTGTAATGTTCAGCAAGTCAACCATGTATATCACCTATTCTTTAAAGTCTACCAATTTATCATCCTTCATTAATTGAACAATCACGTGTTCAGCATCTTGAAGTAAATCGTGACAATATGTACTTAATTTCATACCTTCGTTGTATTTTTTCACAGCTTCATTTAGTTCAATGTCACCATTCTCTAATTCTTTAACAAGTGTTTCTAATTCACTTAACGCTTTTTCAAATGATTTTTCAGCCATTTTATTCACCTTTTTCTTTTTTTGTAACAATCGTATGTAATATACCATCATTGATTTGGATTTGAATTGTGTCATCAACCTCTACTTGCGAAATACTTTTGATCACAATTTGATCTTTTTTGGCAACACTGTATCCTTTTGCCATAATTGCCAACGGATTCAACATTTGAAGAGAGTTGATAGTTAATGAGAATGCCGTTTCTTTTTGACGATATAATTTATCGATTGCAGCATTTAATTTTTGATGTAATGCTAAAACCTGTTGTTTACTTTGCATAATTCGGTTTGTTGGTTTCAACCGTTCTAATTTTTCAGAAAGCAGATCTAGTTTTCGACTACTACGTTCTGTAATCCGCATTGGATCTGTAAATACATAACTATGTTGGACAACACTCAAACGTTGTTGTTTTTGTCTTAAAATTGTTTGTAACCTTGTTTTGCTTTGACGAAGTAATTGATCAATATAACTCAATAATTCAACTTGATCAGGAACGGCAATTTCCGCACCACCTGAAGGTGTTGGTGCTCGTAAATCAGCTACGAAGTCACTAATAGTAAAATCAGTTTCATGACCAACACTGCTTATGATAGGAATCTTGCTTTGGAAGATAGCATAAGCAACTTCCTCTTCATTAAACGGCCACAAATCTTCAATGCTTCCGCCACCGCGTCCTAAGATAATGACATCTACCAATTGATCTTTGTTTGCTTGTTTCAATTTTGAAACAATGTCATCTTTGGCATATTCTCCTTGAACAAGTGTTGGGTAAACAATCACTTTCGCAAGGGGATAACGACGATTGATAATGTGAATCACGTCACGAACAGCTGCTCCAGTCGGACTAGTTAACACCGCAATAGCTTTAGGAAATTTTGGAATCTTTTGTTTATGGGCAGGATCAAACAATCCTTCATTTTCTAGTTTCTTTTTCAATTGTTCATATGCGACGTGAAGATTCCCTAATCCATCTTCTGTCATCGAATCACAATAGATTTGATAATTCCCACTCGTTTCGTAAACAGAAATCGATCCTTCTACTAAGACACTCATTCCATCTTCAGGACGAAAAACGATGTTTTTCGCAGAACTCGCAAACATAATCGCACTGATTTGAGAATGATCATCCTTTAATGTAAAATAAAAATGTCCACGAGAATGACGCTTAAAATTAGAGATT
>JBFFLJ010000019.1:0-33606 GCA_041554935.1 Candidatus Izemoplasma sp. | reverse complement strand
TCTACAAACTTGGTGTTTTAACATTCAAGAACGAGAAAGGAACTCCTTTATCTGCTTTGACTGACATATCAGTATTAGGTGGACATAATACAACATCAGTTGCTTTGACATCATGTGTTTCTTCACCAATAACTATTGATCCTGATCCTTCAATAACATAGAAGAATACATCTACAGGAACTTGATGTGGAGGAATGACATCTCCAACTTCTAACAGAATGTTTCTTACAGCTGCATTTTTATGATTAATTAATGTTTTTGTTAAAAAACCTTTTTTGTTGATTTCACCTTTTACATCTTTCAATCTAATTAAACTCATATTATCAACTCCTTTGGTAATATTATCTCACGTACTAACTCATCATACAAACATAGTGGTAATATCTTTAAACAAGAACCCTTATTTATAATAAAAATTAAATATCTCATACTCTATAGTAAACGATGTTGAAGGTTTCTCAAGATATAACATATCTTAAGTTTTTATGGGCAAAAAAGATTATTTGATTGGTAAAAAAAATTGATAATCGAATAATAATAAAGCGTAATTCATTTGAATTACGCTTTTGAATATTCGATTGCTTTGGTTTCAATGTCGTTAATTTCCTCTTTAGTAAATATTTTATCTGTTAAAGCAACTCCGACCAAGAAGATAAATAACATTGATAAGTTAATTATTAATGATAGTTTCAAACCTATAGTTGTAACTTGGAACAAAACAATTGGTAATTTTAACGAACTCCAAACCATTAAGAAGAAGAATACGTTTGAGTATTTTGCACCTTTTTTTAACATCATCATTGCTATCGGGAAAGCGGCAATAGTTGGACCAGCGCTGAATGCACCGATAAAGAATGCTAATAATAATCCTTTGAGTTTTGAGTTTTCACCCATATGTTTAATTACAGTTTCTCTTGGAACCCAAACATCAAATAAACCAATCAAAACAAAGATAGGGGGAACTATTAATAACATAGTTACTAATTGATCTAATGTTTTTTCCAACGCGATAACCGCGTAAGTATAATCTACAATTACCATTACTATTAATATTACAACAGAGATACTTAAGAATTTATTCTTTTTTAGATATGTTTTCATTAGTACATCACACTCACAATCACTATAACGATTAATGCACCAATAAAACTAATTAGATTTCTTACAATAGCTGCTTTCTTACTGAAAAACTTACTTTCAGCTGCGAAATAAACAACTCCAACACTCATCAAAGTAACTAAGAACCCAGCAATTTGTGGATACGCTGCTCCATTCTCTAGTAACTCAACACCAAGTGGATAAGCAACAAATGGTGACATAAATGTAATGCTACCAATTACCAATCCAAAGGCAATACCAAATATACCACTAGATTCTCCTAAAGAGTTTGAAATAAACTCAGGCGTTACCAAAGCAAGGATTATTCCCACAAATAAAAACAAGGGAATAAGGATTGGTAAAATTTTTAAAAAGGTTTTTACACCTTTTTTTAATCCCCTTACTGTTTTTTCTTTACTCTTAAAAAATGATACTACTAGTAATACTATCGTTACTATATAAATAATGTATGTCTCTAAACCCATAAAAAACACATCCTTTTGTAAGAATTTTATATTGCAATTCCTTGATAGTCAAGTGAACTACATTTATATATTTCTATTTAAAAATAGAGACAATATTGTTAATGAAATAAGACAAATAATCAGTGTTTGGTTTTCTAGAAAAGCAAGCTTATTATTAAAAACGATAATGGATGTGAGAAAAGGGCAGAAGTTGTTCTATTTATGCTTGCATTGCAGAATAGTTATCTTATGAGACTGGTTCAATGTTCAGTATGCTTCTTTCAAGAGTGGTTGTCTTCTTTGCTTCTACTTTGATAGAAATTCTATTTTCTAGTATTAATGTAATCTAATGATCCGAAGACAATTGCTAGTAAAATCCAGTTCTCGCATAAATTGCTAATTCTCATTCGCAATCTTTATCTTTTTAATTTTACTACCAAATTGTCTAGTACTTCAAACAAAAGGATAATGTTACATACTACTATGTCGATTGTATTAGTAAAAAACTGTTATACTGTTATTCTGAAGATGAATATTCCAATATATCTCCAGGTTGGCACTCTAATACTTCACAAATACTATTTAACGTTGAAAATCTAATTGCTCTTACTTTTCCAGTCTTTAAATTTGATAAATTTGCGATACTTACATCAACCTTTTCACTTAACTCACTTAACTGCATTTTTCGATCGGCAAGAACACGATCTAATCGTATTATAATTGCCATAATCAAACCGTAAGATCTATATCTTCTTGAAGAGCTGCACCATATTCAAACACGTAAGCAAGTATTAATATAATTAATCCGATAAACACTGATTGAAAGTTGATTGAGAAATTAATTGTTGCATCAAATATATTGAACGTATTAGCGACCTTAACAAATAACGATCCATTAACCATTGGGAGTACAATACTAGAAATTAAGTATGCAATACCCATATATTTTAAACGTTTTATGTTTTTATCTGAAAATGGTATTTTGTTATAAACGTCTGTGATTATTTTTTTAAGTTGAATTAAAATGAATTGGAAAAATACCAAGTTCAACGTTAATACTACAAATAATAAACTTAACAACCATTTCACATTTACGATTCCTGTAAATGTAATAATACCTCTTACTTCATATAATATACTTCCAGTTTGAATATCAATATTATCTAAATTAGCTAAATTAAAATCAAATAAACCTTCTGATATAAAAGGAAACACTATAGAAGTTACAACCAATAAACCTAGTAAAACATATAATACTACAACACATACACGCAAGAAGTGATAAACCACTTTAATAACACTTTCAAATTTCTTTTTGTTTAGAGAACGATTCATAATCACTCCCCCTTTCATAATTCCATCTTACACTAAAAATTTCGTTTGTCAACACTTTATTATCGATAAACGATAAATATATATTGAATAATAATACTTTGAAACATACCAATAAATCCATAAATTCCAAATGTTAACAAAAACAATCTCTTGAAAAAGATTATGGTTAATGAAGAGATCTTGTAAATCAAACCACTCATTTTCTCTAAAAAAATATGCATATATAGATATAGTATTTGTTGAGATTTCACTAGCTAAGAGATATAAATTTAAGATAGGGATGTGATATATTACAAAGATTCGAAAACAAGGAAAAAAAATAGAATGATAAAACCTTTTAAGGATCTGTACTTAGGGTTTATAATTAAGACTTATATGAAACACTATTTATAATTATTATTATTATGATTGTTTTTTAATTCACCTTAAGATATATTTGTTGAGAGAGAAGAAATATATATAAGGAGTGATGATTATGTTTTCTATAGAATTTTTACCGGGGTTTATTATGGGAATTCGAGAAGGATTAGAAGCGTTTTTGATAATTGCAATTATGTTAGAATATTTAAATAAAACCAATAGAGAAAAGGACAAAAAATTTGTTTTTCAAGGATTGGGTTATGGATTAACAGCCTCTTTGGTATTTGGTGGAGTTTTATTTGGGATTTCTTCATTAATAGGCAATGGAAACACAAATGTCGCAAAACTTTGGGAATTTGGTGCATCATTTCTTGCATTAGTACTGATAACAACTTTTATTATTTTTATGTTGAAGAATAAAAATAATATTGTTAGTGAAATTAAAGATAAAATCAGTGTTAGCATATCTAAAAAGGCAATTATATTACTTACCATGGTAATGGTAGCAAGAGAAGGAGCAGAAATTGTATTATTTGTATTTGCATCAGTAGAGCAATTATCATATGCAACGGGAGCTTTGAGTGGAGTGCTTTTATCAGCTGTACTTGTATTCTTGATTTATAAATCATTACTCAGAGTTAACTTGAAAATTATTTTTAACATCACTTTAGTATATTTGATGCTTCAAGCTGGATTCATGCTAGGATATGGATTCCACGAGTTATTCTCATATTTCAAGGCCGAATCTATTCTTGATTCAACACATTGGATTTACACAAAAGCATATGATTTATCAGATACTTTATTAGATCACAAAAAAAGTCCGATTGGAATTATTTTATATGCTACAATTGGGTGGTATAGCAAACCAGAAGTGTTCCAATTTGTAATACAATATCTCTACACATTTACAATGATTGGATTTTTTATAAAAGCAAGTTTAAAAGACAAGAAGTAGTAAGTAATATTGAAGAATATTTTATAGATATTATTAAGATTCCTTATTGGATGAGATTACCTTGTCTCGATTTTGAAGTTTATTAAATACCAAAATGATTTTTTTCATAAAAGGTTACCTAATTCACTTCACACGATCTCAAAATGAGTATGAATAAGAGAACTTACAAGTAATTTTCACGATTAAAAGATATCCATTATTAAATCGTGTTAGTCCTTTTATGTAATTGAAAATGAACTAGGCTTCTATATCCTATAAAGGAATGAAGCCTTTTTTTTATTGTAGAATAGTACTTGTTTCATTTTCACTTTAATTTTTTTCCACTTTCTCTTAGGTGCGTTTTTTTATAGGTGCAAAGAAACTTGCTACAAATGAATTATCAAAAGAGTGCAATAATCAATCAAATAAAGAAGCTAAGAAAAAGGATATAAAAAACACCTTCATACTATTTTCTAGTAAGAAGGTGTTTTCATTTTAATGGATATATGAATGTTTAATTCAATTTTATCAGTTCAAACGACTTCGCTTCAATTGTTTTGGTCGCAAATAGCCCATCATTGTCATAAAAATCAATTATCTTTGGATCTAAACTAGTATTCCATACTAATGCGACAATATCACCATTATCTTGTTCATAAACAGTTGAACTTACGCCCATTGTAATTCCCATCCATACACTACTAGTACGTTGTTCTAAAGAAGCCATTGAATGAATCATCCAGTATGATCCGATTAACTCATTTGGATAATCATCATTTAGAATTTTGGTACTGTCGAAATCAAGTATAGCTTGTTCTGGATTTACAATTGCTTCGATAGACCACATATTGGAATACCATGTATCAATTGTGCCATTTTTGGCAGCGAGATAAGTCTCAAAAATACCTGAAAGTTTGGCAAGTTCTTCATCATCAAGTGCATAACTCGTTAAATACTCACCAGTTGGTAACCACTGAATACCATAAATAAATGTAGGGTTAGCTCCAAACCAAGTTGCATAATCGTGCTTTCCACCCCATACTAATCCAGCAACATCAACATAGTCGCCATATGCAGGATCCCAATTCGTTTCATCATAATCAAACCAATATTCTTTCACTGCACTCAACTCAGTCGCAAAACCATAGATAGCTGCTTCCATTCGATCTTGGTCGCCAGTTGCTAATGCCCATAAATAACCACCATTCCAGGAATTTAGTGCTTCACTTGTTGATTCTAAATTATTTCCTTCCGCAAAACTCCCGAACCCATGGGCCCATGAATGTCCAGCCCATGGATCAAAGTTTCTTAGATACTCAAATGACTCATTGTCCTTTTCAGGATACATAAAATCATTTAATAAGAAATCAACCATGTCACCATAATTATCGACAAAATCTTGATCATACATTGCTAAAACACTAGAAGCGTGTATTAAATAGCCATGTGTGAAAGAATGATCACTTAATTGGGTAGCAGTTCCAAAATCATCATTTGAGTAGTATACAGTGCCCCAATTATTATTATACATTAGGAATTTTTCATCAGTTGTATCTGTATAAGTATACCAATCTTCTAAAACGTATTTCAGTTTTTCAATAAAACTATCGCGAAGCGCAGTTTCACCTAATTGGTCGGCAATAATGATTCCTTGTGAAAGAGGATAGATTGCCTTTGAATTCCAATAAGGACCTTCATCATTTAAAAAGTTTTGTAGATTAGATATTTGAATTCGATTGTCCAAATCATTCAAATATGAGACTGAATCCACAGTTGAAAATTCTGTGTTTGTCGGTGTTGTATATCCAGGGACAAGTCCCCTAAATGATAATGTTGTATCAAATGAACTACCTTCTAAAATTTTCAGTGTTCCTCGCACAGTTCGGAAGGAATAGTTTGATAATTCTGCCTCAGAATATTTGTAATGATGAGGCATCAAAGCAATAATTGCTGTTTCATCTAAATCAGATATCATTGATTGCGAAACGTAATTGTAGTGTGTTGTAACAAGACTGTCTTCATAATCAATATCAAACGAGACATTCGTTGACTGTATAAATGAATATCCATGTTGATGATAAAAACTTGCTTCAGATAAGTCGTTAATTGCAGCAATTGAAATATAATTTCCTTCGCCTAGTGACATACTTAATTTATTTAGCAATCCAAACGGATGATTAGCTGAAGATATTGTGAATGTTGTATTATTTGGAGCATTAATTAAATAGTATTTATCGGTATATTGTGGAGAACCTACATTAGCAGGAAGGCTTGTGTCGTAACCAGAATGGCGATGAACCAATTTAACAATGACGGCATTTCCTGTATAACTTGAATTAGTTATTTGTGTACCCTCTAGTGTGAAATACTCATAATTATCAACACCGATGGTGTCGAATGTGTAATATAGTGAATCTTTATTCGCTGTTTCCACAAAAACATAAGGCGAACCTTGAACCAATGTTGTTACCATATGATCTTCTGTATTTCCACTATTTCGCATTGCCACTTTCACATGAGCATCACTATAGTCGATGACAGTAGTGGTATAACTACCACCTAAGTCAGAGGACATTAAAAATGTATCTTTCAGTGAAATTGGAAATTGCGCCATTGTTTGAACACCATCAACATTCCAATACTGAACAAATCCATCTAATGGGTTCGTAATTTCCATTCCTTGATTTGTGTAAGAAACACGCAACGGGTTAGTATATATCCCATTTCCTCCTGCTTGGTTTGAAACAAGCAAACTTGTCCACCATCCGCTTGAAGGAACCGCAGTATCTAATAAATCTCTTTCAATATAGCCTGGATTTGGGGGATTGTCATAATTAGAATTAAGGCCCCCGTAATAAGAACCATCTCCCAAACTAATAACACCGTTTGTTGAGGGTGGTCTTGTTCCAGAAGGTGCTACATATGTTCCTTCTTTGACAGTTATTTCTCTGGTTTGATGGAGTGTTTCACCATCATACTCCAAATCATATTCTAAATTATATACACCAACAGTACCATAATCGACAGATCCTGTGATATTAAGTAAAGAGGTAATATCAGTATTATTGTCAGTTAATACAGAAACATTTTTTAAGGGGTTAAAGTAATGATTTACAATTACTTCAGTGTCTTCAAATCCGGAAATAGCTCCTAAATCTTCATCTGGTTTGATGTTGTTTGTCGTGTCTTCAAAACAAGAATCTCCTATTTGGGAAAACCCCTCTTCACACAAAAGAGGATCTATGTTATCAGTAGCTCTTTTACAACTACTTAGTGTAAGTAATAAAATTAACAGTGTAACTAAAATATACTTTTTCATAATATAACATCCTTTCAATACTTTTACACTTAATTGTATCTCGAATTTAAGATAAACGAAAGGGTTTTCGTTAACTTTATAAATTACGATGAAAAGTATGTTGTAAACAGGATATAATATAAATGAAATAGTGAAGGTAAAACATAGTATTTTGGTGGTTGCTAACATCGTAACAATTTAGAATCTTATCAAATATAATATCAGAGTAATTATAAGAGAAAGAGACAACTAAAAAAACAAGAAAAATGAAATTTTCATACTTATTTTTTGTTTAAAAAGCATTTTAAAATAGTATAATAGAATTAAACAATATTACAACCACAGGAGGCTTATAATATGATACTTGATGAAAATATGATTATATTTGAACTTAATAAAGCAAGGAAAAAGCATCAAGAATATTCAATTGGAAACGATGTTATATTAAAAATTAAAGAGGCAATGGAAACCGCTTTTTCAACACACTATTATCCTTATGGTGGTTTTACCAGGGGAGAAACTGTGAATTCTATGTTGTATGATACATTTAGTGACTTCTATTTCACTAATTTAATTTTTGGTGAAATAAATGGCGTGAAATATAGAAGAGCGGATGTTCACAGCGTAAAAGAATTCTATGATGACGGATCAATTAAGTCCGGAAATACACTTGAAGACTTTTTTGAAGACTCGATATTATTTGAGTTCCATTTTGGCGAAATATTTTCAAATAATTTGCTGATTAATCCAGATTCGTCAATTTCGAGATTTAATAGTTATGTGTCGGAAGAGACGTTTGACGGGTATGATAATAAGAAAATACCTATATACGAGAAGTGGATGTATAAAATCAAGAAATACACTGCTGGAAAAGTTGCTCTTGGAATAGTTGCTCTAGCCGCAGGAACGACAAGAGGACTAGAACCGGATTATGAACTTGTTAAAAAAGAAAATTTCACTTCAAATCAAATATTAAATGAAAATATAACCCAAATAATACTACAATTATTTCAAGAGTACAAAAATGATATTTCTGTATCATTTATCTCAAACTGTATGTATGTTAAACTACACAATAAAACGACATTTGATCAAACTAAACTATTAAATGGAATAGTTGAAAAAGAAAACATTGATAAAGCAAAAAAACAACTACTCGAATTCGCAAAAATTATCAGTCTTTTTGAGAAGAATACATTTATTGAACGTAAACTAGGAAAGGAAGCATACAGAAATGGATAATGTGAAAATTGAAAATATTATTACTGAAATTGCAAACATCTTTCCTGTAAGAAGAATTGCTGACATACCTGAAGCATCAGCTCAAGCAAGTTATCTTCCTCCTGTTTATGATGATCCAAGTAAATTTCAAAATAGCCCGATTGATGATTTAGCTGATGAATTTAGAAAAGAGATTTTTGAAATCTCAGATGCAAACAAAATATCTCCCGTAGAAATCATTAAAGGTTACGAAGAAAGCATAATAAGAATTATTTTAGATGAGGCTCTAGGGAACTATACGTATTATCCAAAAGGCGGATTTACTAATAAAGAATTAGAATTATCTAAACTTTTTACTTCTGTAGACAGAGACTACCAGGATCTTGTTTTATCGACTGTGGCTGGTATTAATTTTCGAAGATCTGATGTATATGTATCAACAGAAACTGGTATTAAAGATCCTTCCGGACTGTATGAGTTTGATTTTAATAAGTCCTTTAGTGATAATGTAATCCTCTATAAATCAATTGCAGGAAGATCAATATCAGGATTTATCAAAACAAAATCATTGAATAAACAGTTTAATAAAACATTTAAAATAATTACAAAAACAAAATATGATTCCTTATTAATATTAACACCACATGTGATGGAGTATTTAATTGAATTAGATAAGAAATATGATGGGAAAATAGAATTATCGTTTATTAACCACAAATTATATATCCGTGTCATAGGAGAAAATTTATTCGCAAATACTGAAAGAAACCTATATTTAAAAGAAGAGAAGATAATCGAATTTATCGAAGAACTTGAAAGTGTTCAAAAATTAATTTCATTTTTAAAGAATATCAATTTTGTTAGTGAACAGTAACTTTCAATATTGTCTTATAAAATATAACACCTCGGTACTATCAATATAGTACAAAGGTGTTTTTTATATATGGATGTAATTTGAATTAAAAAGAGTTATGTTATAGTTAAGGAACTTTTATATGATTCTGTTTCTATAAAAAGAGTAGTGCTAAAACGAAAAAACATGAGATGTGCATATCTCATGTAGCATAATAATCTTGTCCTTGAAAAGAGAAAAGTATGGCAAGAAACAAATGCTTTTTCATAAATAAAAATAAATTTGGATAATTAAAAATGATCAATTCAACAAGAGTTTTTCGTGCATTGTCAATATTTTTTGAGCAGTTTGTCATAAAATGAGGAAAATAAAATTTAAAGTAAATAGACAAGTTTTATAAACGAACTAATCAATTTTATAATGAGATAGGACATTTAGTAAGTTATTTTTTTAATGAATTTTATGAAATGAATGGCTTAGACAAGGCAATTTATAACATTAATTGTTTTGTTCTGAAACCAAATATAATGATTGGGTATCCATCATAACATAACACGATTTCAATTGAATTTGATGATACCTCAAATGAAAGTGTGTTATTCAGTTTGAGTTTTGTATAAATATAACGTTCGTTGTTTACAAAAATAGATAATTTTGGTATGATACAAGTAGGTTATAAAAATAGAAAATGGAGGAAAGATATGAAAAAATTACTTTTGTTATTAACATTAACAACTACATTATTATTAAGTGGTTGTGCTGATGCAACAGATTATAGTGCTGATATTGCTGCATTAGAAACACAAGTTGCAACTTTGCAACAAACAGTTGCAGATTTGGAAACAAGCGTTGATGAGTTATTGAACGTCCCTGTTAAAGTAGTCTTGAAAATTGCAATGATTACTGACTCTGGTACAATTGATGATGAATCATTCAACCAAGGTACATGGGAAGGTATTGTTACATATGCAAACGCAAATGGACACTTATACCAATATTACAAACCAACTGAAGTTAGTGATACTGCATACTTAGCTGCTATTCAATTGGCTGTTAATGATGGTGCAAATGTTGTTGTTACACCTGGATTCTTATTTGAATCAAGTGTATACACTGCACAAGACTTGTATCCAGACGTTAAGTTCATCTTAATCGATGGTACACCTCATACTCCAGATTATTCAGTATTTAACACTGCAGATAACACATTATCAATCTTATTCAACGAGCATGAATCAGGGTTCTTAGCTGGATATGCTGCTGTTAAAGATGGATATGCTCATTTAGGATTTACTGGTGGTATGGCTGTTCCTGCTGTAGTTAAATTTGGTGTAGGATACATTGCTGGTGCTTATTACGCTGCTAATGAAATGACTGCTACTATTACATTTGGTGATGATGATTATCATTACTTCGGAGACTTCGGACCATCTGATATTTTCAAATCATATGCTGCTGCTAGATATACTGCAGGTACAGAAGTTATCTTCTCTGCTGCTGGTGGAGCTGGTGGATCTGTAATGGCTGCTGCTGAAGAATTTGTTTCTGGTGGTGGAAGTGCTGCTGTTATTGGTGTTGACGTTGATCAATATTTCTTATCTGATACAGTAATTACTTCTGCATTAAAAGGTTTAGGAACTGCTGTTATGACAGCATTAGCTGAAATCGAAGCTGGTACTTTCGTAGGTGGACAAACTCTTACATTAGGTGCTGCTGAAGGTGGAGTTGGCTTACCAATGGGTAACTCATTATTCACTACATTTACAAACTCTGATTATTTAGATATCTTAGGTGAATTAGCTGATGGAACTATTGTTGTTCCTGCTAATCATGCTGATTTAGTTACATTCTTAACTGCTAACGGAAATCCTTCTGGATATCCATCTGCAAGTGTAGTTGAACCTGCTCCTGCTGAATAATATTAGACAAAAATAGAAAAAGTGTTCAACATTATTGTTGAGCACTTTTTTTTATGCATTTCTTGCATTTTTTATACGGAATTAAGTGATTATATAGTATAATAATATTATTATATATAATAAAATGGAGCTGATAAAATGGAATACGTTGTAGAAATGTTAAATATCACAAAAGAATTTCCTGGAATCAAAGCAAATGATGATGTAACATTACAACTACAAAAACAAGAAATCCACGCCTTGCTTGGTGAAAACGGAGCCGGTAAATCGACTTTAATGAGTGTCCTTTTTGGGTTGTATCAACCTGAGCAAGGGACTATTAAAATTAATGGAGAAGAAGTTAAAATTCATGATCCTAATGATGCAAATAAGTACAAAATAGGGATGGTACACCAACACTTTAAGTTGGTGCATAATTACAGTGTTGTCGAAAACATAATGCTAGGAGTTGAATCAACGAAAAATGGTTTTCTTGATTACTCAGTAGCTAAAAAGAAAATTATTGATTTGAGTGAAAAGTATAATTTAAGAATCAATCCTGACGCATTAATTGAAGATATAAGTGTCGGAATGCAACAACGCGTTGAAATATTAAAAATGCTTTACAGGGATGCAGAAATTCTCATCTTTGATGAACCAACGGCAGTTCTAACTCCACAAGAGATTTCTGAACTAATGAATATTATGAAGGGATTGATTAAGGAAGGAAAGTCAATCGTTTTGATAACGCATAAGCTTAAAGAAATCAAACAAGTGGCAGATCGTTGTACGGTTTTAAGAAAAGGGAAGTACATTGGAACTGTAGAAGTGAAAAACACTTCAACAAAAACGATGGCTGAAATGATGGTAGGGAGACCGGTTAGTTTTGAAGTTATTAAAGAAGATGCCAACCCAACCGATATCGTTTTAGAAGTTCATGATATTGTTGTTCAAGATCCTTTATCTCATAAATTACAAGTGAATAACGTATCATTCGCAGTAAGAAAAGGAGAAATCCTTTGTGTTGCTGGGATTGAAGGGAATGGCCAAACGCAATTAGTCGAAGCGATTACAGGATTAAAAAAATGTACTGGTGTCGTTTCATTGAATGGGGAAGACATTTCTAGTGCAAGTATTCGTAAAAGAAATAACATGGGGCTTTCACATATTCCGGAAGACCGACATAAACACGGATTAATTTTAGATTATTCTTTGGAGTACAACTTAGTACTACAAGAATATTTTACCCCGAAATTTCAAAAATTTGGATTTTTAAACAATAAAGCAATTCGCGAAAATGCGGTTAAGATGATTGCAGACTATGATATTCGCTCTGGACAAGGACCAATCACTTCAGCACGAAGCATGTCTGGTGGAAATCAACAAAAAGCAATTATTGCACGAGAAGTTAGTCGTGATACAGAATTAATTATTGCAGTACAACCAACAAGAGGGCTTGATGTTGGGGCTATTGAATTTGTTCATGAGCAATTGGTTGAAATGAGAGACCAAGGAAAAGCAGTTTTATTAATATCTTTGGAACTTGATGAAGTAATGAATTTATCAGACCGAATTGTAGTTATGTATGAAGGAGAATTAGTTGGAGAATTTGACCCTAAAACTACTTCAGAAACTGAATTAGGTATTTATATGGCTGGATCGAATAGGAGTGAAGAATAGTGGAAAACAATAAAAAAAGATTCAACTTTGAAGCATTCTTTACAAGCAATATAATTATGAACATTATCAGTAGTATTTTTTCAATATTCCTAGGGTTATTACTTGGATATATTGTAATGTATATCTTAAATCCAGAATTTGCTGGTGTTGCATTTAGAGTTGTAATTGCAAGTTGGAGACCAATTGTTTTATCAGGAACACAAGCATATAACATGGGTGAGATTCTATTTAGAGCAACGCCAATTATTTTGACTGGTCTATCAATCTCATTTGCTTTCAAAACGGGACTCTTTAACATCGGTGTAGTTGGACAGTTTACAGTAGGAGCTGTCGCAGCAATATATGTTGGTGTAAAATGGGGCGTTCTTGCTGATGTATGGGGGATGAATTTGCATTGGCCAGTAGCAGTTTTAGTGGCAATGATTGTCGGAGGTATCTGGGGAGCAATTCCTGGATTATTGAAAGCATACAGAAATGTGAATGAAGTAGTTGCCGGAATCATGCTTAACTATATTGGGATGTATTTATCAATCTATTTCGTTACAAAAAATATCTTCAATGTAACATATGCAAGAGCAATGACAGTGCAAACTAGTGCTGAATTACCTACTTGGGGATTGGACACATTGTTTCCTTCACCAAATATTAATATTGGGATTATTCTTGCTTTGGTTGCAGTGATTATTACACATATTATTTTGTATAACACAAAATTTGGATTTGAAATTAAAGCAGTAGGGTTGAACCGTCATGCTAGTAGATATGCAGGTGTTAATGAAAACAAAAATATTACATTAGCATTACTAATCTCAGGAGCAATCGCCGGTCTTGCAGGGGCTGCAGTATATCTTGTAGGTGGAAAATCATTTGCAGTTATTGCTGTTCTTGAACCGCAAGGATTTACTGGTATTGCGATTAGTTTATTAGGACTTACTACACCAATTGGGACATTCCTTGTTGGTATCTTCTATGGTGTCTTACAGTATGGTGGATATTTGATTCAAGGAGATTTACTTGGTGGATTCAAACCAGAAATTGTCGACGTAATTATTTCAACAATTATTTATATTAGTGCGTTATCACTATTTGTGAAAATGTATTTAGGTAAAATTATTAAATTTATTAGTTCTAGAATGGCGAAGAAGGAAGAAGTCGTTGATGGACAAGTGATTGCACTAAAAGATGAATCACTTTTAGAGAAACCAACAGAACCGAAAGAAAAAAGCAAAGTTCATTTATCAAAGCCAAAAGAAGAAACTAAAAAGGATGGTGATGAATAATGGATTTATTCTATCTAATATTAAACTTAACCATTGCTAGTGCTGTGCCTTTGGCGATTGTCGCTCTAGGTGGTCTATTTAGTGAACGTAGTGGTGTCATCAACATCGCTTTAGAAGGAATTATGCTTGTCAGTTCGTTTGTGGGAGTCTTAGTTATCTCAAATTTAGAAGAAATTACTTTTAAAGAAGCGTATTTTGATACCCCGCAATCCGCAGAATTTATCTTGACATATGAATACAGTTACTATGATGATTCCAAGGATTATCTATCGTTATTGAGTGATTTTAATGAAGAACAAGAAACGTTAGACGGTCTTGAAAGTTCATTGAACGTGTATACTTGGTACGAAAATTTATCGACCTTCCAAAGAAATTTAGTTGATAACAAAATTGAGGAAGTTATGGATGAGTTTACGTATGAGGAAGTTCTTGCTTATGATACTCCAGTGAGTACTTACATTGATACAAACCTCATGCCACTTATCGTATCTGTGACACCAGGAATAACAGTTGATGTACAAGCATTTATTACAACGTTATATCAATACACAGTTGTTCAAGAAAATTATATTCGTCTTCTCGATAGAGTCATCTTTAAATCAGAATTTATTAGAGACGAATTTGGAGAAATAGTACTAACTGAAAATGACGAAAAATTATTAAAACCAGATTCATTCAAGATCTATACAGAAAATTTAGGTGTAGGTCCTGACACGGATGAAGTTCTTATTGATAGAGTAGTAGTAGATGAATCAGGAAAGAAAACCGTATATACAGTGTATATCGATGATTCAGACCAATTTTTCAAAGGATTACGTTATAACGTAAACTTTAAACCAAGCAAAGCATCATCAGAAATACAAGATTTCTATATTAATGATGAACCACTTGATCAATTTGATTCAACTGCAACATGGATGATGATTATCGCAATTGTTGCTTCCTTAGGTACAATTGTGTACGGAATTCTTAAAAAAGTAAAAATTGACTTCATTATTTTAACGGGAGCAATCATCACATTACTCGCAATTATTGTCATGTTAACACAAATGCACCTTGAATGGAGCGTTCAATTAATGGCGTTTGTAGGACTACTTATTGGTGGACTTACCGGATTAATTTATTCTGCATTCCATGCATATGCAAGTATCAATATGAAAGCAAATCAAGTAATTAGTGGGACCGCCTTGAATATGTTTGCATTAGCATTTACAGTATTCTTTGCGAGACAAATGTTTGGTGTAAAGAAAATTGACTTAACAAATAGTTATTTTATTTCTGAAATTCCAATCTTGTCAAAAATTCCATTCCTTGGAGAAATATTATTCTCTAGTACATATTTATCAACTTTCGTTGTAGCTGCAATTTTTGTGATTGCAATTATTGTATTATATAAAACACCATTTGGATTACGTTTGCGTGCATGTGGAGAAAACCCACAAGCAGCAGACAGTCTAGGTATCAATGTTTATAAAATGAGATACGCAGGTGTATTAATCAGTGGATTCTTTGCTGGTATTGGTGGTGTTGTATTCAGCCTAAGTTTCTCAAATAACTTTGATGGAACAGTTGCTGGATTTGGGTTCTTAGCATTAGCAGTCTTGATATTCTCAGCTTGGAAACCTAAAAGGATTATTTATATTGCCCTATTCTTTGGATTTATGAGGGTACTAAGTACTACCTATTCCTCAATACCAATTATCAGAGATTTCCAAGCAGATTCAAACTTATACAACACATTACCATATATTGCAACAATCATCGTACTTGCTTTTGTATCAAAAAATTCTCAAGCTCCAAGAGCTTCTGGTGAACCATACGATGCAGGTAAGAGATAATACATTATATTTATTAAAAGAAACATCACCATCTTTGGTGATGTTTTTTTATACAATCAGGAAATCATAACCAATTAGCATCAAACACAAAACGACTACACTATAATATGTAATCTGCCAAAGAAAAAATTACAACATATAGGAATCAAGTTAGCTCGATTCTTTTTTGCTTGTGTTTGGAAAAAGAGACAAAAATAATGTGCGAATATCAATCAAAATAAATAATTCAATATTTTTCTATTTTTTTGACAATATCTATTGAATTGCTGAAAAATATGATGTATCATTAATTTAGCTTTTTAAATTAGTCCAGAGAGACTTATAAGAGTGAATTAGAATTCTTGAGAGAATTCAATTTTCAATGGGTAACATAATTCAAACTTATAAAATTCTTCTGGTCTATGACTGGCAGAATTTTTTTTAATATAAGGAGGAATTATGAAAAACTTATTCAAATTAAGTGATTTATCAGTTGTAGACATCGAAAGAATTATTGACGAAGCCATTGCATTTAAAAATGGCAAACAGTATGATGCGTTAAAAGGAAAGAAAGTAGTGAACATGTTTTTTGAAAGTAGTACAAGAACTCACTACAGTTTTATTAAGGCCGAGCAAAACTTAGGAATGATTGATACCAACTTCATGGCAGATTCATCAAGTTTAAAGAAAGGTGAATCTTTATATGACACAGTCAAAACGTTTGAAAGTTTGGGATTTGATGCATTTATTATTCGCCACTCTCACAACAATTACTTTGATCAACTACCAGGGATTAATGTTCCTATTTTAAATGGTGGTGATGGAACAGGGAATCATCCAACACAAAGTTTATTAGACCTGATGACAATACGTGAAGAATTTGGATGTTTCAAAGGACTAAAAGTAACGATTGTTGGAGACATCAGACATTCTCGCGTTGCCCACACCAACATCGAAGTCATGAAACGTTTGGGAATGGAAGTTTATATTTCAGGGCCAATTGAGTTTGATGATGGATCAAGTGAACACATTGATTTCAATCGCGCTGTCACCGATATGGATATTATCATGTTGTTGCGTGTTCAATATGAAAGACATGGATACGAAATGACATTATCAAAAGAAGATTATCTACACAGTTATGGATTAACAATGGATCGTGTTAACCAAATGAAAGATACCGCAATTATTATGCATCCCGCGCCATTCAATCGTAAGACAGAAATTGACGATGATGTTGTTGAATGTTCAAAATCAAGAATTTTCCCACAAATGACAAATGGGGTATATATTCGTATGGCGGTATTAAAAAGAGCATTTGAAGGTGAAGAAAATGAATAAAGTAATCATCGATAACTTAACTATGGAACGAACAATTAGAAGATTATCCTATGAAATCATTGAAAAACATCAAGACTTAGAAGAAATTGTAATTATTGGAATTCAAAACAAAGGCGTAAAACTAGCTGAAATTATTCGTGATAATATTTATCATATTGAAGGAATTCAAGTTGGTTTTGGCCAATTAGATATTTCAACATACCGAGATGATATCAATAAACCGACAGATTCTAGCATCAATAAAACATTGGTGAAAGTTGACATTGATAATAAGTTTGTGATTTTTGTCGATGACGTACTATATACCGGAAGAACAATTCGCGCCGCAATGGACGCAATCATTGATTTGGGACGACCTTGTGCAATTGAACTATGCGTTCTAGTCGACCGAGGACATCGTCAACTTCCGATTAAGGCAGATTATATTGGTAAAAACATTCCCACATCAAAGGATGAAAAAATCCTTGTTGAACTGACAGATTTCAGTGATAATGACAAAATATCAATCATCACGGTATAAAGATGGGGTTATTACTTAAAAACGGGAAATTACTACAAAAAGATAGCTTAATTGACAAAGATATCCTCATTGAAGGAAGTAACATTTCAGTTATTGCTGACGAAATTGAAACAGCGAATCATACCGTTATTGATTTGGAAGGAAAATTTGTAACGCCAGGTTTCATTGACATGCATGTTCATCTTCGGGAGCCAGGTTTCAGTGAAAAAGAAACAATCTTAACTGGAACAAGTGCCGCAGCTAGAGGCGGTTATACAACAATATGTGCAATGCCAAATGTTAACCCAACACCAGATGATTTAGAGGGTGTTGAACGAATACTAGAACTAATCAAAAAAGATGCGAAAATCAAAGTAATGACTTATGGTGCCATTACTAAAAATATCACTTCGACTAACGACCTTGTCAATATGGAAGAATTGAAAGATAAAGTGTGTGGATTTACCAATGATGGATACGGGATACAAGGCACAAGACAAATGTATGAAGCAATGACACAAGCATATAAATATGAGACACTGATTGCTGCTCATTGTGAAGATGAAGACCTCTTATTTGATGGCTATGTTCATAAAGGAATCCGTAGTGAAAAAGAAGGTTGGTTGGGAATGACAAGCTTATCTGAAAGTATCCAAATTGCCCGAGATTCTTTGATCGCTGAAGAAACAAACGCCAAATATCATGTTTGCCACATATCGACAAAAGAAGGAGTTCGCATAGTTAGAGATGCCAAAGAACGTGGAGTTAATATTAGTGCTGAAGTTACACCGCATCACCTCTTACTAACAGAATTTGATGTGGAAAATACAAATTTTAAAATGAACCCTCCCGTACGAGGATTAGATGATAAATACGCATTAGTGTCCGGACTTTTAGATGGAACGATTGATTGTATTGCGACCGATCACGCACCACATACAGAACAAGAAAAAGGAAAAAGTTTTGAAAAAGCCCCCTTTGGTATTGTTGGGTTAGAAACTGCGTTTCCTCTAATTTATACACACTTCGTTAAAACAAATATTGCTTCATTAAGTGATATTGTAAAATGGTTTAGTCTAAACCCAGCTAAACGTTTAAATATTCAACAAGGTAAACTTGTTGAAGGAAGAGTTGCTGACATTACTGTTGTTGATTTACATACAAAAAAAGCAATTAACAAAGATGAATTCTTCTCCAAAGGAAGAAATACACCATTTGATAAATGGGTGTGTCAAGGGTGGCCAGTAATGACAATCGTTGATGGAACAATAGTCTATAAGGATGGTGAAATCATTGAATCATAAATATACAGTAGTATCACACGAACTAATTGCCTTAAAGACATATAAAATGGTGTTATCGGGAACAGATATTGGACCGATTTCCCCTGGCCAATTTGGCAATTTACAACTTCCTGATACTCATCAATTTTTCTTAAGAAGACCACTAAGTATATGTGACTATGATCAAAACACAATTACCCTTATCTACAAGATCCTTGGAAACGGGACTGAATCACTCGCAAAGGCAGAAATTGGTGATATATTTGATATTTTAGCCCCGCTAGGAACTGGATTTACAATTCAAAAAGACTTACAAAAACAAATTCTAATTGGTGGGGGAGTTGGTGTTCCACCATTATATTATTTGGCAAAAGAGTTATCAAAACAAAACATTGATTTTGATGTTGTCCTAGGCTTTAACACTAAAGAGGATATCTTTTTAACAGAAGAATTCAAAACCCTCGGAGCAAATGTTTTTGTCGCAACAATGGATGGTTCAGTTGGACATAAAGGACACGTTTTGGATTTAATAAAACAAAAAAATATCCAATTTGATTATTATTATGCCTGTGGGCCAGAACGAATGTTACATGCATTAGTCAAAGAAGGATACAATGGACAATTATCATTTGAAGAACGAATGGGGTGCGGATTTGGAGCTTGTATGGGCTGTTCTCACAAAACATTAACGTCGTATAAACGAATTTGTAAAGAAGGTCCAGTACTGTTTTCAGACGAGGTGATGATTGATGAGTAATATGAATGTAACATTACCAGGATTAGAACTTGATAATCCAATTATTCCGGCAAGTGGAACCTTTGGATTCGGATATGAATATGCCGAATTTTACGATATCAACATCCTCGGGAGTATATCCTTAAAAGGAACAACACTCGAACCGCGATTTGGAAATCCAACACCACGCATTGCAGAAAGCTATGGGGGGATGTTGAATGCCATTGGACTACAAAATCCTGGTGTTCATGACGTTTTGAATAAAGAACTGAAACAATTAAAAAGAGTATACACCAAAAAAGTAATTGCAAATATCGGTGGTAGCACCGAGGAAGATTATATCGAAGCTGTTAAAATCATATCGGCAAGTGACATTGTTGGAGCAATTGAATTAAACATTAGTTGTCCAAACGTCCATGCTGGTGGCATGAGTTTTGGAACAGACGCAACAACAGCTGCGAGGTTAACAAAACTTGTGAAAGCAAATACTCATTTACCTGTTTATGTCAAACTTTCACCAAACGTGACTAACATCTCAGAAATTGCCATTGCGTGTGAAGAAGCAGGAGCAGATGCAATATCATTGATTAACACTTTGGTTGGAATGAGAATTGATCTAAAAACTAGAAAACCGATATTAGCAAATGTCTATGGGGGATTTAGTGGACCAGCAATTAAAGCTGTTGCCTTAAAGATGGTTCATCAAGTATATAAAGCAGTTCATATTCCGATTATTGGCATTGGTGGCGTAATGAATGCCGAAGATGTAATTGAATTAATGCTTGCTGGAGCTACCGCAGTTCAAGTTGGGACTGCGAACCTAATAGATCCTTATGCTTCAAAGAAAATTATTGAAGATTTACCAAATGTCATGAAAAAATATAAGATATCTTCACTAGAAGATATCATAGGAGATGCTCATAAATGAGACATGTAATCATCGCTTGTGATTTTAAAGATAAACAAGAACTAGATACATTTTTAGAAACGCTCCAAAATGAAAAACCTTATTTAAAGATTGGTATGGAGATTTTTTATAAAGAAGGACCACAATTAGTAAAAGAATTAAAAAGAAAAGGATACAAAATATTCTTGGATTTAAAACTTCATGATATCCCAACTACAGTAAAAAAAGCTATGAAGAACTTAGGCTCTCTTGGGGCTGATATCATCAATATTCATGCTGCTGGGGGAATCAAAATGATGCAGTATGCGAAAGAAGGATTACGAGAATCAGGAAGCAGCGCTTTGTTGATTGCAGTAACGCAATTGACATCAATTAGTGAAGAAATATTGCATAACGAATTATTAATTTCTTCTTCAATAGAAGAAACGGTTAAGCAATATGCTATAAATGCCAAAAACGCTGGCCTTGATGGAGTTGTATGCTCGCCTTTAGAAGCTCCAATTATCAAAAGAATTGGATTGTTAAGTGTTACACCAGGGATTCGTTTTAGCGATGGTGCAGCAAATGATCAAGTCCGTATTGCTACACCGGAATACGCCAAAGAACTTGGGTCAGATTTTATAGTTGTGGGTCGTTCTATTACTCAGGCAGAGAACCCATATGAAGCATATAAAAGATGTGTAAAGGAGTTTTCATAATGGAACAACTAATCGCCAAAGAGTTATTATCAATAAACGCTGTTTTCCTCCGTCCAAACGACCCATTTACTTGGGCAAGTGGAATTAAATCTCCTATTTATTGTGACAATAGATTAACATTATCTTTTCCTAAAACCAGAACCATTATTGAACAAGCCCTTGCCAAAAAGGTACTAACCCAATATCCAAACGTTCAATACATCATGGGAACATCAACTGCGGGAATTGCTCATGCTGCATTGGTCGCAGATATTTTACAGTTACCAATGGGATATGTGCGAAGTGAAAGTAAATCTCACGGTCGTAACAACGCCATTGAAGGAGCTATCGTTGAAGGCGCAAATGTTGTTGTTATAGAAGATTTGATTTCCACTGGAGGTTCATGCATTCAAGTTGTTAATGCACTCAGAGAAGCGAAATTCAATGTACTTGGAGTTGTCGCGATTTTCACCTATAACCTTGAAAAAGGATTCAAGGTATTCCAAGAAAACAATACAGAGTATCATGCGATTTCAAATTATGATACGCTTATCGAAGTAGCTGTGGAAGAAAGCTACATTTCAAAACAAGATCTTAATAAACTACGTATTTGGAAACAAAATCCTAGTGATAGTTCATGGATTCAAAAATAATCCAATTTATAGCCTAAAGACATTCCTATTTAAGAGTAAGCTCAATTAGCTTACTCTTTTTTAAGACATCAAAACATCCAATTTATGATGTCGTGAATCAAATCATTTTGAATGATATGTGGTATAATACCTAGAGAAACATAAGTGCATGCAGAAACATAATGAAACAGGAGGATCTATATGAATCCAAAACTTAACAAATATATGAAACGAATCGGAATTACTGTATTAGCAATCATAACTGTTTTATTCTTAACGTTGTTTGTCTATTCCAGAAATCCATATCAACCACTTGATGAAATGAGTATTCAAATCGCATTGATTGAAAATGATTCCGTTACCGTCTCTCGTGATTTTGATGAAATACGTTATACTGTTGAAAACCCAATGAAACATATCCTGTTTATGCCTGGGGGGTTAGTTGAACCAGAAAGTTATGAATTTCTTGCATATAATCTAGCACTTGAAGGTTATAACGTTACAATATTCAAACCATTTTTTGATCTTGCGATTTTGACACCTAATTACGCATTGAGGTTTCTTGATGAAGATTTTGACAATATAGTAATTGGGCACTCGCTAGGAGGCGTAGTGGGTAGTATACTAAGTAGTGGTGAAGATTTAGTTAGTACAGTCATTTTTCTTGGTAGTTATCCAATCAAAGACTTAACTGATAAAAACGTTTTGCTAATTACAGCAGAACACGATGATGGAATGGACCCAGAATCATTTGAAGATAGCTTACAGTACACCAATGATTTGGTTGAAATTTATGATATTGATGGTGGTAATCATGCACAATTTGGATGGTATGGTCCACAAAAAGGTGATGGCGAAGCAACCATTTCAACACTCTCACAACAATTAATTGTGATTCAAGCAATTATTCCATATTTACAAGCAAACTAAGTTCAATTTGAAATTAAAAAACACCATTTACGAGAACGTAAATGGTGTTTTTTATATGTGTTATGGGTACTATTCTTTTTTGGCTTGTTTTAGTATTTTTACTTTATACATTTCATAGTCGGCTTGTTTTATGAAGTTGTCGACATCATCGCCAGTTTTAAACTCTGCGAATCCCATTGAAGCTGCAAGTAAAATATCTTTATCATATGTTTTCATTGCTTTGGCTATCTCTTTATCAAGTTTCTTTTCAAATTCAGAAGCAACAGATAACGGTTGATTAGGCAAAAAGGCAAAGAACTCATCACCATATAATCGGTAGACGTTTGCATCTTTATATTTCCCAGATATTTTTAGTAAAGCCTTTGCGAAAATTTGTAAAAGATTATTACCTTCTAAATGGCCATAAGTATCATTCACTTTTTTAAAGTTATCAAGGTCAAAAAATAGACCAATACCATTGATATTTTTTGTCATATCCTTAAACAATTTTCGATTATTGTGTAATGATGTTAACTCATCTTTATATGCGAAAGCAATTTGGTTTTTCTCTTGTTTTATTCGATCGGTAACATCAAAAATAATACCTCCGAATCGAGAAGGAGTACCATCTTCAAAACGTTCCTCAATTTTAGAAGATGAAAGGATATATGTATATTGGTTTGTGAGTTTATTATGTATTTTAATTAAGTCGTCGGTTGTTCCATCAATATCACCACTTAATAGAAGGGATAACTTCTTGTTTATTGTTTCATCACCAGCAATTTCTTCTTCTAAAGGAACAACCGCTTCGACAAAGTCATCAGTTCGATAAAGTCCTTCCTTAGTTGGTAAAATTCCAATCATTTTAGCATAAATATCGTTTGCTTCAAATAAATCGTTACCATGGTTGTGTAAGTTGTAATAGAAGAACCCGATATTTCCACTTGTTAGAGCGAGCTCGTAAATTGATTTAAAATACTCGACACTTTTATGCATGTGATAATCACTAACATCATATAAAATTCCAGCCAAGATACGAACGTCATCATTTTGTTCTTTTTTTAGAATTTTCGTTTCCATTTTAATCCATTTTGATCCTATTTGAAAATCATTAGCGAAAATATCTAAATCAGAAGATAATACAACATCAATATTAAGTAAAAAATTAGGATTTTTAATAATTGTTCGATTGTTTATTTCAGTGGTCCCACCGTCAATAAGATAATATCTGGTTATATCCGGTGTAGTGCCAAGTAACGTGGCAAAAGTATCATTAGCATATATCATATTTCTATTTTTAGAATAATCAATAATAAACGTTCCAATTGTTTGTAATTTATTAATGATTGAAAACTCTGAATTATACGTTTCAAAAATCATATCGTAAACTGCTGCTTGATTATCTCCTTGAATGAAATTGCTTAGTTGAAGAAGAATAAAGTGTTCAGTAGAAAATAGAACATCAATACTCATGTCAAAACGATAAAACGAATGTCCATCTTCTAAATCATTTGTAATAATCAATTCATCAAGCAGACCGTTTTTAGTCTTTAAAGCTGTTTGCAAGTCCACAACTAATTCTTCTAAAAGTCGTTTGTTAAAAAAGTTTTCAGAAAACAAAAGATTTTCAATTACTTTTATAATTGGTTGATTCATAATCTGATTAATATAATCAGATTCATGAATGTAACTAGATATTCCTTTAATCATTAAATTTTTATCTAATTTTAATGATATATGTTTTTCTTTTAACATCAAATCAAGGATTCGCATAAGGACTCTCCATTCTTTCCCTGGGGATATTCAAGATGGGAATAATATAGTATTTTTATAATTTGAAGGCTAAGTTCTTTAATATGTTATTATAACACAAATTTACAATAAACACATAGTACTACGATAATTTTGGTTATCACATTTTAGATAAATGTAAAATCGTATTAAATTGATGTAAAATTATAAAACTCACATATTGTTCAAGGGTTATAAATAAGCAAAAAAGACAGAATTCCATAATAATTTTTGAAAAAAACTTGAATATTTTCAAAACGAATGGTATTGTGTATATGTTAGAACCGTGCACAACACAGTAGTGTGCAAAAGAATGTTGATATTTTGCGAGAATAGATTCTGCACGTTTTTACAAAAAAAATTAGTGAAAGAAGCGAGGAAATGAAATGAAGTATTCGATTCTGAGTAATATGGTTTATGTGTATAAACAATCATTGAAGAAATACCCAAGAATTAAATTGTATCTTATTGTAAACTTCTTTACAGAACTATTGGTGCCATTCTTTACAGTCGTAATTACTACCGTACTAGTTTATTCTCTGACAAATGATGTTGTAGTAGGACAATACGTGATGATAATTATTGGGATTATCGTCACCACATATATCCTTGAAACATTACGATTTTGGTCGGTAACAAGATATACCTTTGAAAACACTTTTGCCAGAGTGTC
The DNA here is from genome assembly GCA_041554935.1 of Candidatus Izemoplasma sp. GTDB lineage: Bacteria > Bacillota_I > Bacilli_A > Izemoplasmatales > Izemoplasmataceae > Izemoplasma. The sequence goes on along the minus strand of JBFFLJ010000019.1, from coordinate 7,917 downwards.
GGAGTTTAATATGAAATTGGCGGAGTTTCAGATTAAGACAGATTACATCAATGTGGAATCAAAAGAACGACGAAACATTATTTCTAAGGCATATGAAGCGATTATGGGCAATTATTATGGAATCGAGATGATGTTAAGACAATCACCATTATTATTTATTAATCTCGTAGGGATCATAATTTATGGTGTCCTAATTGCACTTTATGTCCCTATTGTTCTTTTAGTTTTATTGTGTATGACTGTCATCAATTACTTTATTACAAAAAGAGCAAACAAGTACTTGAAAAACAGAAGTGACGAACTGAATGATGCGCATCGAGAAAAATACTATCTTACAAAGGATGCAACAAATCCAAATTATGGAAAAGATATCAGAATATACAACATTGGAAAATGGTTTGATAATCTAGCAGTGAAATTAACGGCCAATCGAAGAAGAATAACCGGAAGCATTGAAAAAAAATTCCTATTTGCCAACATCTCAAATACTTTATTCTTATTCATTCGAGATTTCGCAGCCTATTTCTTGTTATTGGGTCTTGTTATAAATCAAACTCTAGACTTGGCAACATTCACCTTCTTTATTGGGATCGTAACAGGATTTACAATGTGGCTGAATGGATTTACTGGTGCGTTAAATGAAATGAGAACATGTAATGTTCGAGTGAATCATTATCGTGCATGTATTACCATTGATGATGAATATGAAAAACCAGGAAAATACAAAACAACGGATGTGAAATTTCCATTATCTATTGAATTTGATCATGTGACATTCTATTATCCTGGAGCAACAAAGCCAACCATTGAAAACCTATCTTTCAAAATTGATAGTGAAGAGAAAGTTGCCTTAGTAGGAAATAATGGTGCAGGGAAAACGACAATAATCAAACTTCTTTGCGGTTTATACAGACCACATAGTGGTGTAATCAAAGTTGGTGGTTATGATATTAGAGATTTTAATATCGCTGAATATATGACACTATTATCAGTTGTCTTCCAAGACTCTGAACCATTTTCATTCACGATTGAAAGCAATATTGCCTGTGTTGAACCAGAAGAAGTTGACAGTGAAAAATTATGGGAAGCAATTGAAAACGCAGGATTGAAAGATAAAATCATATCCCTTGAACAAAAAGAGAAAACATATATCACACAAATCTTTGACGAAGGTGGGATTCGATTAAGCGGTGGCGAAACACAAAAAATGATGTTAGCGAGAAGCTTATATAAAAACGCTCCTCTGTTAATACTTGATGAACCAACCGCAGCACTCGATCCAATTGCTGAAGAAGAAATGTATTTAAAATACAAAAAACTTGTCAAAAACAGCACATCAATCTTCATTTCTCACCGTTTGTCATCAACGAAATTTTGTGATCGTATCTTATTACTTGAACACGGAAAAATCATTGAAGAAGGTACACACGAGGAATTGATTAATCTTGGCGGAGAATATCAAAGTATATTTGAAGTACAAGCCCAATATTATAAGGACGGTGAAGAACATGAAGGATATTAGTCTTAGAAAAACAATTAGAAAAACGCTTCATGTCTTAAAAGTTGTGAAAGAGTCTTCAAAAGGATATTTCTACGTGTTTATATTACAAGCAATCTTCAAATCAATCTTTCCCTATATTTCAGTGTTCTTCACGTATTTAATCATAGATGGAATTGTTGATGCAATTCCGAAACAAGACATCTTAATGTATGTTTATTGGATGATTGGACTAAATCTACTCATTGGACTCATCTTAAACATACTAAGTTATTATAATCAAATGTTTTCCGTTGAAGTTGCCTACAACCTTGACAGCAAAATAGCTCGTAAAACATTTGAAATTGATTATGCATTATTAGAAGACAATGAAACAATGAAACTTATTCAAATGGCCGAAGAAGGTTGTAACGGTAATGGTGATCCAAAGTATTATTGTGAAGATGTCTTGGGAGGAATTTTATCTTCTATGCTAAGTGTAATATATGGTGCAACATTATTATCCGGATTACTAATTATCCAAGAAACTTCAGACAATTCTCTTGTTGTTCGAATCCTAAATAATCCTTGGAGTGTTATCATCATTGTACTGGCAATCATGATTCCTGCATTGATATCAAAATATGTTATGAAGAAAAATAATGAAAGATCATATAATATTATGATGTACAATATTGAAGGGAATCGAGTGATTAGTTATTTCCAACAAATATCATTTAATTATAAATATGGAAAAGATATTAGACTATATAATTTACAAGATATATTTGTGAATAAAATGAAAGAAACAAGGGCAAAAGCAGATGGTAATTGGCGAGAATTCTCATTATTTAGAACAAAGATTATGGCGATCTCAATTTCAGGCAACAAAGCATTAGCATTAATCGCTTATATCTATGTCGGTCTAAAAGCAATGTATGGACTAATCAGTGTTGGTAATGTTGTTGCTTACGTTGCCGCAATCACGTTCTTGTCTCAAGCAATCACCATGATTGTCGAACGATATTCAAGAGTTCATTTATTTAATGATTACTTAGAGAACTACTTTACATACTTAAACTTAGAATCAACAAAAGAATATGGATCAATTGATTTCATTGATGAGGAAGAACTATCCATTAAGTTTTCAAATGTCTCATTTAAATATCCAAACACAGATGACTATGTACTAAAAAATATTAATCTTGAAATTGACAAAGGTAAAAAACTAGCGATTGTTGGACTAAATGGCGCTGGAAAAACGACATTAGTAAAACTCCTTTGTCGATTATATGATCCAACAGAGGGGGGAATATTCATCAACAATATCCCGATTACATCTTTCAGTAGAGAAGCATGTAATAGTATGTTTTCAATCGTTTTTCAAGATTTTAAACTATTTAGTTATAGTATTAAAGATAACGTTTCTTCAGGACTCGATGGTGATACTGACAAGGTAATAGAAACACTTAAAAAAACAGGGATGATGGAGCGTGTCAGCAAAATGAGTAAAAACATTGATACTGAAATTTATCAAAGATCAAAAGCTGAAGGAATTGAAATATCAGGCGGCGAAGCACAAAAACTTGCGATCTCAAGAGCATTATACAAAGACTCACCAATTGTTATTCTTGATGAACCAACTGCAGCGCTCGATCCCAAATCAGAAGCAGAAATATATGTGAAATTTAATGAACTTGTCGAAAATAAAACTGCATTATTTATTTCCCACCGTATGAGTAGTTGTAAATTTTGTGATGAAATAATTGTAATGGATCAAGGTGAAATCCTCGAACAAGGGCACCATAACAAACTATTTAAGAGCAATGGATTATACTCAAAAATGTGGGCAGCTCAATCAAAATATTATAATTAATAAAAAGCATAAATCTATACTACGTATTCTCTTAAAAAAGTCAGTGAGATTATAATCTCGCTGACTTTTTATAATTTTACAGACAATTTATACATACAAATAATAAAAACGAATTAACTATAAAATCCATAAATATTGCGTAAATGTTGAAAATTGTCAACTTTGAAATATTGATTGAATATATATAATAAGTTGTTTATTATTGATTTATAGACCAATCACGATATATAATTGATATGTAATCAAACAAATGAAATAACAATAAATATATATGCGAGGTCTATTATGATATTTAATCAAAAAGGTATAAAGTATATTTTAAAATATATAACCAATAATCGAGATTCCTTTGACAATTCACACATCAATTTAGTGGAATTTGCTCATCTTTATGTTCCGTTTCAGCATTTATTCGCAGGCGAAAAAGAGGTAAATTCACGTTTGTTTTTCTTTGTGAATAAAGGTCAAGGAACAATCTTTATTGAAGGTGAATTAGTCGGCCTAAAAAGTGGTGATTTGGTTGTCCTTGATATGGAACACAATTATTATATTACTAGCCATGAATGGGAAATCACATACGTAGTTCTGACGGGAGATTTTCTTCAGGAAACGACTAGCACACAAATATCAGCATTCTCAATCAATGATCCTCATAAAGTAGAAGATATATTGCTTTCCATCTTTGAGGAAACTAAAAATAATCATCAATTTCTTGTGACTGCGAAATCATTAGAATTGTTTCATGAACTGTATCATAATAAAAAGAACACATACAATGTCATAAGTCACTTATCACCGATTCAAACTTCTAAAAGGTACATTGATAATAATTTTATGAATGATATTCATATTGATGATTTGGCAAAAAAAGCGAATTTCTCAAAATTTTACTTTATTCGTTTGTTTCATCAACAAATCGGAAAAACTCCTTATCAATATATTATTGATTTACGAATATCGCACGCCAAATATCTTCTGAAAAGAACCACCATGAAAATCAAAGAAATCGCCAAAGATTCTGGATTTAATGGTGAAACTAATTTCATATATACATTTAAAAACGAAGTAGGGGTTACGCCCTTAAACTATAGAAAAAAAGAGGTATAAAAAGATGGGAAAAGAATTACTTTTCAAAGCATTAAGACACGAAACAGTTGAACGAATTCCGTGGGTTCCATTCGCAGGAATACATGCCGGAATATTCAAAGGATATAATGCGATTGAATTACTGACGGATGAAAATAAACTTGTAGAAAGTTTATTAGAAGTTCATAAATTGTACCGTCCTGATGGACAACCTGTATTATTCGATTTACAAGTAGAAGCTGAAATATTAGGCTGTGATTTACATTGGGCAATAGATACCCCACCTACTGTAAAAAGTCATCCTTTAATGAATCAAAAAGACGTTCCTTGCATGTGTAAAATCCCCACAGAAGATTCTGGAAGATTACCAATGATTTTGAGTACGATGCGAAGAATGAAACAAGAAGTTGGGGATAACACTGCTTTATATGGATTAATCTGTGGACCATTCACACTTGCTTCTCACTTGCGTGGGACAACGATATTTATGGATATGTATGATGATCCAGATTATGTGAAAGATTTAATCGGATATGCAAAAGAAGTTGGAAAAGCAGTGGCAAAAATGTACATTGATGCGGGAATGGATGTTATCGCAGTAGTAGACCCGCTCATTTCACAAATTTCACCTAAACATTTCAAAGCTTTTATGAGCGAACATTTCAGTGATCTATTTGCCTATATTAAGGACCAAAATGTCTTTAGTTCCTTCTTTGTATGTGGTGATGCAACTAAAAATATAGAAGTGATGTGCCAAACAAATCCTGGTAATATCAGTATTGATGAAAATATCGACATTGTGAAAGCAAAAACAATCACTGATCAATATAACATTACTCTTGGTGGGAATATTCCATTAACAACAGTCATGCTTCATGGTTCCCAACAAGACAATATGAAATATGTTGTCAATATGATAGAGTCTGTTGCCAATCCTTTCCAAAACTTCATTGTTTCACCAGGTTGTGATATGCCTTATGCTACGCCAATTGAAAATGGAATCGGTGTTTCGCAAGCAGTGTTAGAATTTGATGAAACAAAAGAAATGGTTAAAAATTACGAGGGCTTTGATTTCTCTTCTATCCATGTTGATTTACCAGATTACGAACAATTACAAAAGCCACTTGTCGAAGTCTTCACGCTTGATTCAGATAGTTGTGCAGCATGTACATACATGTGGGGATTAGTGACAGAAGTGAAAGAACGTTTTAATGAAAAAATTGATATTATTGAATACAAATTTACAATCAAGGAAAACATCGCAAGATGTATTAAAATGGGCGTGAGTAATTTACCAAGTTTATATATTAACGGGAAATTAGAATATTCATCAATCATTCCGACACCAGAAGAATTAATTTTAAAATTGCAAAAAATGATTCATGAATAGCATTAAATTATATATCATTGTCGGATTTTTAGGAAGTGGCAAAACAACCCTTCTAAAAAACCTAATACATCTTTATAAAGACTCGAAGATCGGTATTATCATGAATGATTTTGGTGAACAGAATATTGATTCTAAATTAATGAAAGAAGAACTATCTCAAATCAAGGAAGTAACAAATGGTTCCTTGTTTTGTTCTTGCAAGAGTGATCAATTTGTTGAGCAACTAATTGAGTATTCAAAGACAGATCTTGACATTATTTTTGTTGAAGGATCGGGAATTGCAAATCCCAATACGATAATTAAATTATTGGATTTGATTATGAAAAAAACAAACGGAAAAATGGATTACAAAGGAACAATTGGAATTGTCGATGCATCAACAGTTCACAAAGTAATTGAGTTAAATATGGTCATCAATCAAATTGCTTATAGTGATCTTATTCTATTAAATAAAGCAGATAAAGTCTCAAAAGAAGGACTCTTAAGCACTGTCAACTTAATTCGTCAATACAACAAAAATACTGAAATCATTCCAACGATGTTTTCAAAAGTTGAATGGGAAAAAGTCGAAGAGTTACATTATCATAATACACAAGAAAACGTCTCAAATAAAATCGATTTAAATACCCAAAAAATACATCTATTACTCACTGATGAGTCCATTGAACAATTATATAACTTGCTTGAAACAGTTAGTCCTTATTGTAATCGAATCAAAGGATTTGTGACTTCAGACACCAAAAAATTTATTGAGTGTATTGATGGAGAAACGGTACTTCGAGACTATCATCTTGAAGCAGATGATGGTATCACCTTTATTTCTGTTCAGCCTATCAACCTTCATGAAATAATTATATCTGAATATCACAACATTTTTCAAAAAAGACCGACATTCAAATAAAAAAGCCACAAATAATTGTGGCTTTTAAAATGAAATATATTTGATAAATAACTCTTGGAATTCAGGTGAAGTACCCAAGTTAATAATCCTACAATTCTTGCGAAGTGTTTCTACTTCATCTGATAAAGGTTGAAATAGATATTTTACTGCCCCTGACAAACTAGAGTTTCCAATCACTTTTGTTTTCTTCAAAAGATTGTTTGGAATGATTCCGATTTCTGACAAATGATTTAAATTAACATGTTTCCCAAATCCACCAGCTAAATACAATGCTTCAATATCTTTTGGTTTGATATTAGCCTCACTTAGTAAACGTTCAATTCCAGCCCGAATAGCTGATTTGGCAAGTTGTACTTCACGTATATCTTTTGGTGAAAGATAAATATCTTCAGTAATAAAGTACTTATTTTTCATATATCCTGACTTGTTGATATAATCGTTTTTGTATAACTCACTCACAATATCAAGTAACCCACTACCACAAATACCACGAGGTGTATCATTGTTGATCGTAACTGGCGTTTGATTGAAGGTGAAATGACTAATTGCACCTGATACTGCTCCAATTCCACATTCAATATTTACTCCCTCAAACGCTGGTCCAGCAGCAGTGCTTGTTCCAAACATTTTTTTATTGTTTGCGATGATGATTTCTCCGTTTGTACCCAAATCTACAAGAATATTATAATCATCTTTCTTGTGTAAGTCTTGGCTATAAACACCACTAACAATATCACCGCCAACATACGAATCAAAGCCACCTAAAATTGTTACGTTAGATGTGAAATGACTCGGAAATATTTCATGATACGGTTTAATAATTGTATCTAGAAAGACGCTTTTATATGGGGCAGTTGCCAAAGAAGTAGGATCTACTCCTAGCAATAAATGATTCATTGTCGTGTTTGCCGCAATAACAACCTCAAATAGATCATCTTTCGAAATCGCATTATTATCTAGTAATTGCTTGATCTCGTGATCAATCTTTGAAGTTATCACAGAAGATAAAATCTTTAGATGTTCAAGATTAGAAGCATACTGAATGCGACTGATCACGTCACTTCCGTAAGCACCTTGCGGGTTCAAAAATGCGATGCTTTCAATAGGGTGGGCATTATTTAAATCAAATAATACAAGAACGACAGTTGTTGTACCGATATCAATACATATACCATAAGCATCTCTTG